>JADGNL010000232.1 GCA_017883495.1 Methanomicrobiales archaeon
CCGGATCTTCGAGATGTTCCGCCGCCTCTATGACCGGAACGACGGCACGGGGATCGGGCTCGCCATCGTCAAGCGGATCATCGACCGGCACGGCGGCACGGTCCGCGTGGAGTCGACGCCCGGAGAGGGCTCCACCTTCTTCTTCACCCTGCCGGCCGCGTGAAAAAATGGTGTGCACGGTCCATCACCATTTTAACCGCGCGCGGCAGAAGGATCGTCAGGCTTGTACCAGCCGCTGTGCATGAAGGCGAACTCCGAACCCATCCGCGCCGATGACGTGCCGGCGGCCGAAGAACCCGGCGTCGCGCTGCCCGGTGACACGGGAGGCCTCCCTGGGGACGTGTCCCCGCACGAGGAGGACACCTTCCCCATCGTCGGGATCGGCGCATCGGCCGGCGGGCTCGAGGCCCTCGAGCAGTTCCTGAAGGGCGTGCCCCCGGATAGCGGCATGGCCTTCGTGGTCGTCCAGCACCTGGACCCGACCCATACCGGCATGCTGCCCGAGCTGCTCCAGCGCGTCACCCCGATGCCGGTCGTCCAGGTCGCGGAGACCGTGGCCGTCCGGCCCGACACGGTCTACGTCATCCCACCGGGCCACGACCTCGCCCTGCTTCACCGGAACCTCCACCTGCTCGAGCCGCACGCCCCGCGGGGCCTGCGCCTCCCGATCGACTTCCTCTTCCGCTCCCTCGCCGACGACCTGCACGAGAAGAGCATCGGGGTCGTCCTCTCGGGCACGGGTTCCGACGGCACCCTGGGCCTCCGGGCGATCAAGGAGAAGGCCGGACTCGTGCTCGTCCAGGAGCCGGCCTCGGCCAAGTTCAACGGCATGCCGCAGAGCGCCATCGGCACCGGGCTGGCCGACATCGTCGCCCCGGTGATCACGTTCACGGAGATCACGGCCTTCCGAGAGCTGGAGCGGGACCTCTCCGAGGCCCGCACCTATGCCGAGGCGATCGTGGCGACGGTCCGCGAGCCCCTGCTCGTCCTCGACGACGCGATGCACGTGGTCTCGGCGAACCGCTCGTTCTACGAGACCTTCCGGGTCCCGGCGGGGGAGGTCGAGGGCCGCGAGCTCTACTCCCTCGGGAACGGGGAATGGGATGTCCCGGAGCTCCGGCAGCTGCTGGAGGCGGTCCTGCCCGCGAACGAGGCCTTCAACGACTTCCGTGTCGACCACGTCTTCCCGGGGATCGGCCGCCGGGTGCTGCTGCTCAACGCCCGAAGGGTGATCAGCGAGGGAGAGAATAAGGAACTCGTTCTGCTCGCCTTCGAGGACGTGACCGGCACGGGGCGGGAGGGCGCACCGTGAAACCGGACGATCTGGAACCTGGGAAAGCGGCGCCCCCCGACGGGCTCCGACGGCAGGCCGAAGAAGCCGTCGCAGCGCAGCCTGCCCGGTCCAATGGGTCGCTTTCGCACGACGAGGCGCTCGCCCTGGTCCACGAGCTGCAGGTGCACCAGATCGAGCTGGAGCTGCAGAACGAGGAGCTGGCGCGGACGCGGCGGGAGGCCGGGGCCCTGCGGGACCGGTATGTCGACCTGTACGACTTCGCCCCGGTCGGCTACGTCACGCTCGACGCGGCGGGGGCGATACGGGAGGCGAACCTCGCTGGCGCCGTGCAGCTCGGTGTCGACCGGGAGAGCCTCATCGGGGCCGGGTTCGCGACCTTCCTGCATCCCGGCAGCCGCCCCGGCTTTGTTGCATTCTGTGCCCAGGTCCTCGCCGGCGGGGCGACGGAGATGTGGGAGGTTCCGTTCGCGGCGCGGGCCGGGCGCGAGGCGTGGTACGCACAGCTCCGGGGCCGGGCCGATGCGGCGGGAGCGGCGGGGTTCGTCCGGCTCGTGGTCACGGACATCACGGACCGGCGGCGGGCCGAGGAGACCCTGGGGGAGAGCGAGTCGAAGTACCGGAGCCTTGTCGACGACGACATCACCGGGGTCTTCATCAGTGCCCTCGACGGCCGGATCCTGGACTGCAACCAGGCTTTCGTCCGGATGTTCGGGTTCGCCTCGGTCGGAGAGGCCCGGGCGTCGGGCATCACGGGGACCTACGCGACCCCCACGGACCGGGCGGCGCTGCTCGACCGGCTTCGGCGCGAGCGGCGGATTGAGAAGAACGAGCGGTTCCGGCGGCGCCGGGACGGGACGCTGATCCACGTCGTCGAGAACCTCATCGGGGAGTTCGACGGCGCGGGCAACCTCGTCCGGATCAAGGGCTACGTGGTGGACGACACCCTGCGGCACCGGGCCGAGGAGGAGCTCCGTCGGTCGAACGAGGAGCTGCAGCGGTTCGCGTACGTGGCGAGCCACGACCTGCAGGAGCCGTTGCGGACGGTCGTCTCGTTCTCGCAGCTCCTCGAGCGCCGCTGCCGTGGGCAGCTCGGCCCCGAGGCGGACGAGTACATCGCGTTCATCGTCGCGGGGGGCATGCGGATGCAGGCGCTGATCCGCGACCTGCTCCAGCTCTCGCGGATCGAGACGCAGGCGCAGCCCCCGGTGCCGGTCA
>JADGNL010000233.1 GCA_017883495.1 Methanomicrobiales archaeon
ACCTCCCGACGTGGCTCGCAATCGCCCCGTTCCTGGTTTTGCTCGGCGCGGGGCTGGCGAAACGGCAGTACGGAAAGGCTGCGTGGGAGGGCGTGGCGAAGTGGGACCTCGTCTTTCTCATCTTCTTCCTCTTCGTGCTCGAGCTCCGGTTCTTCAACCCCTACGTCTCGCACTACTCGGAGCAGTTCATGGACCTCGCCTGGGTGACGGCGATCATGCGGGCGCCGGTGGTGACGCCGCCGGACCCGTGGTTCGCAGGGGGAACGCTCGACGTCTACTACTACCTGGGTCACTGGCTCATGGCTCAGCTGGGGCTGCTTGCCGGAGTCCCCGCCCGGGTCGTCTTCAACCTGATCCTCCCGACGGTGATGGCCGTCTCGGCCGTCAACTGCTACCTGATCGGCCACCTCCTGCTCAAACGCTACCGCTGGCTCCCGATCGGCCTGCTCGTGCTCGTCAACCCGACAGCCATCGTTCAGCTCGTCTCGGGGACCGCCCTCATCCCGGCCCTCGACCACTCCCGCCACGCGATCCCGTATGGCCTGACCGAGTATCCGCTCTTCTCCATGATTCTCGGAGATCCGCACGCGCTCGTGATGGGCATGATCAACCAGCTCTTCCTGATCGCGCTGCTGGCTTTCGCCTGGACACGCTGGTCCGGACTATCGCCCCGGCAGCGGTGGGCTCTGATGGGCCTCTCCGCACTATCGCTCGGGGCGATGCCCGGGATGAACTCCTGGGATGTCCTGGTCTACGCTCCGCTCGTGGTCGTGACGGGGCTCCTGCTCTGGCGGCGGTCCCGGAAGGAGAACGATCCGGCATCCCGGCAGGGTCTGATCTACTCGATCGTCGTTCCTGCCATCGGGCTCGGTCTGTACCTCCCCTACATCCTTGCGATACAGCCCGGCTCCGTCCACGGCGTACTGCCGGTCTTCTCGCCCTCCGAACCGGTCTCGTTCCTGCTGACCTGGGGGTTCTTCTTCGCCGTGATCGCGGTCGCGATCGCCCGGCAGCTGCCGCGGCAGCCGTACCTGCTCCTGATTGCGGCCCCCTTCGTCTATCTGGGCTATTATTCTGCGGCGATCGCGGCGGTCCTGCTCGCCTACGTGCTGGTCCGCAGGGCCCCTCGCTTCGAGGACCTGATGATCGTCGCCGGGCTCGCGCTCGTTCTCTTCGTCGAGCTCTTCTACTTCCGCGAGATCTTCGACAACGAGTACTTCCGCACGAACACGATGCATAAACTCTACTACATCGCCTGGCTCATGCTCGGCATCGGCTGCGCGGGGCTGGTCGGGCGATGGCTCTCCGGGCGCCCTCGGCCCCTTCTGGCTGCTCCCGCCGCACGGGTGGGGGTAGCGGTTGTCGCCATTGTGGCTCTTCTCGCCTTTCCGATCGTCTTCCAGCCAGACGTCGGCCGCGGCCTTCTCGGGATCGACTTCGGCGGCGGGGATCGCACCCTCGACGGGCTCGCCTACCTCGATGCCGCGCATCCGGGCGATGCGGAGGCGATCCGATTCCTGGAGACCTACTCCGGCGCGGGCGGAATCGTCGAGGCCGTCGGCGACGACTACAGCTACGGCGCGCCGATCTCGTCGTTCACAGGAATCCCGACGGTCATCGGAAAGCGCTCGCACGAGCTCCAGTGGCGGACGAACGACGACGGCTGGTGGTGGACCCGGCTCCCGGACGTCGAACGGTGCTACGAGGAGCCCGATCAGACGGTCGCGCTGATGCAGCGGTACGGGTGCGAACTCCTGTACGTCGGCAGTCTCGAACGGCAGAAATACACCGTGAACCTGCCGTCGAGCGGGCTCGAGGCGATCTACAACCGGGACGGAGTGCAGATCTACCGGCTTTCAACATCCCCGTGACCGCGCCGATCGCACGGGAACGGACGTGAATCGCCGCGTTTTTCCCGGTTTTCCGCCCGGTTAACAAACCTTTATGACCACTCCGTGGAAAAATATATGGACCCATCCTCACTTGCTGATGAGTGATGAAGGAACTACGCAATCCTGAATGAGGTAAGTCATGGCAAAAGGATACATCCGTTACGAGGCTCCCGAGGAGCTCCAGAACAAGGCGCTCGAAGCCCTTGAGCTGGCCCGGGATACCGGCAAGATCAAGAAGGGAGCGAACGAAGCGACCAAAGCCATCGAGCGGTCCACGGCCCAGCTCGTGCTGATCGGCGGCGATGTCGAGCCCGAGGAGATCGTGATGCACCTCGGCCCGCTCTGCGACGAGAAGCAGATCCCGTACATATTCGTGAACCGGCAGAACGACATCGGCGCGGCCTCGGGTCTCGAGGTCGGGTCGACCGCGGCCGCGATCGTCAAGCCCGGCAAGGCGAAGGAGCTCGTGGACGAGCTCGGCGGTCAGATCGCGGCGCTCCGCGGGTGACGTGAATGGCTGACGATGGAACGCCGGCAGAGGTCGTCGAGGTGATCGGCAGCACCGGCATGCACGGCGAGGCGATGCAGGTCAAGTGCCGGATCCTCGAGGGCAACAACAAGGGTCGCATCATCACGCGGAACACGGTCGGACCGATCCGCGAGGGCGACATCCTGATGCTCCTCGAGACCGAGCGCGAGGCGAAGAAACTGTCGCGGAGATAAAGACATGGTCGATTCGTTTACCTGTACATTCTGCGGCAGCGCGATGGAGCCCGGCACGGGCAAGATGTTCGTCAAGCGGGACGGAACGATCTTCTACTTCTGCTCGACGAAGTGCCAGAACAACCAGAAGCTCGGGCGCGTGCCCCGGCGCGTGGCCTGGACCAAGGCGGGCCGCCGCGCGCTCGGCAAGGAGTGAACGTGGACCGGACCTTCGTGATGGTCAAGCCCGACGGGGTCCAGCGCGGCCTCGTGGGCGAGATCATCGCCCGGCTCGAGAGGAAGGGGCTCAAGCTCGTCGCCGCCCGGCTCGAACGCCTCCCGGAGGAGCGCGTTGACCGGCACTACGCCGAGCACCTCGCGAAGCCTTTCTACCCCGGCCTCAAGCAGTTCATCATGTCGGGCCCCTGCCTGCTGATGGTGGTCGAGGGGAAGGACGCGGCCCGGACGGTACGGACGCTGACCGGCGCGACGAACCCGCTCGAGGCCGCGCCCGGGACGATCCGCAGCGACTTCGGCCTCGAGATCGGCCGGAACGTGATTCACGCGGCCGATTCGCCCGAGTCGGCTGCGCGCGAGATGGGGATTCACTTCCCCGACGGCGTGGTCGAGTACGACCGGATCGATGCACCGGTCCTCTACGAGTAACCTCCTCTCTTTTTTCACGCCGATCGGCGCCACTATATATCTCCGCCTCGCACCTGTGAATGCATGAAGGGGATGCTTCTTCTCGCGGCACTGCTCGCGATCGCGCTCGCTGGAGCGGGCTGCACCGGGACGGGCCAGGGAACGCCCACGCCGACACCCGGTACGCCGGGCGTCGCCGACGCGTCCGTGAACGAGACCCTCCGGGTCTTCGCAGCAGGCGCACAGCAGGTTCTCGACCGAGTCGATGCGAACGTCTCGGCTGCAGCGGCCACGCTCGCCACGACAGGCCTCACGGGGCCTAACGCCGAGGGCGTCCTGCTCAACCTCTCACGGTCGGGCAACCAGTCGGGCAACTATTCGATCGATGCGGTCACGTTCGATACGAACGGCAAGATCCTCGCCGTGATGCCCGAGGATTACCAGTTCGCGGTCGGAGCGAACGTCCACGGCTCGTCGAACGTTCAGGGCGCCCTGAACGGGACGCCCGGGCTGAGCCAGCGGATAAACCTGGTCGAAGGTTTCCGCGGGGTTGCGCTGTCGTATCCCGTCCGGAACGCCAGCGGCGTCGCGGGCGGCGTCTCGCTCACCCTCCGGCCTGAACGGATGCTCGCCGTCCCGGCCCTCGCGGCGCTCGGCAACACCTCTCACGTGCTCTCTGCCGTTCAGACCGACGGCACCATCATCCTCGATGCAAACACGGCGCTGATCGGTCAGTCGGTTCTGAATGCGACTCAGTACGGCGGGGCGACCGATCTCGCGAAGATCGCGCAGGAGATCGTCTCGACCCCGTCCGGTTTCGAGCGGTACCAGGGGAACGGAACGTCGCGCGCCATTGCCTGGCAGACCGTCGGCCTGCACGGTACGGCGTGGCGGCTCGTCGTGAACCAGGAGCGATAGACGCCGGTTACGAAAGCGGTAGACGTGGGGTGAATTGGGTCCGGAGACGGCCCCCCCCCTATTGCGTCGTCCGCCGACGCAGGTCGACGCTCTACTTATAATCGTATTACAACTCAGGACATGGAGGCCGTCCTGCTCGTCCGCCCTCCAAGCGCTCGGCCCACGCCTGGAGCGTACGCGCCGCCGGCGCGGCCGGAGTGCTCTCGACGGGGCTCGTCCTCGCTCTCTCCCTGTTCACGGCCGTACAGGCGGCGGGTTGATGCCGCCAGCCGTCACCCGTACTGAGCAATGGCGGTGTGCGAGCTGATCCGGTGCCGGGGCCATCCGCTGGTCTCATCGCGTCACCCGACGACCTTCGAGCTCACGAAGGACGAGCACCTGACCCCGGCCGGCGACTGCATCATCGGTGTCGGTGCGGACAAGGGCGCGGCGGACCTCTCGGACGAGTTCCGGGCGGCTCTCCGGCAGGAGGGAGCAGAACTCGTCACGACGCTGCGCTGCGGCGATCTCGAGGTCGTGGTTCGATCCGAAGGGCACCCGGGGCTCTTCCTCAACCACCCCACAGACCTGGTCTGGCGTCGCTCGGAGCACCTCTGCGGCCGGACGATCGGAATTCGCTCGGATCACGTAGCGCGGACGCTACCGCGCGAGTTCGTCGAACGGCTCCGGGCCGGCGAACCGCTCGGGGCCGAACTGATCGTCCTTTAGTCCCGTCCGAGCTCGCTGATCTTCAGCTCCGCCGTCGCCAGCAGCTCCTCGCATTGCCGCACGAGCACGGCCCCGCGCTCGTAGAGCAGGATGCAGTCGTCGAGCCCGGTCCCGTCGTCCTCGAGTTGCCGGACCACGTCGCGGAGTTCCGTCACCAGTTCCTCATATGTCTTCGTCATCGCATACCTCCTCCACCCTCATCCGTGCGCGGCCGCGCCCGAACCGCGCGGTGACCCGGTCCCCCGGCGCGAGCGCGGTAGCCGCCCTCACCGGGTGCCCGTCGCGCTCGACAAGCGCATATCCGCGAGTGAGCGGCTCGAACGGTGACCGTGCTCGGTGTACGGCCGCGAGCCCTGAGAGCTCTGCCCGCCGCCGCTCGAGCGCACGGTCGCGCCCCCGCATCAGCCGTGAGTCGAGCTCGGCCAGTTCCTCGCGCCGCCGGTCGATCCGGAACGCGAGCCTTCCTGGCCGGAGCCGGTCGCGGAGCTCCCGGACATCGTCGTCGGCCTGCTCCCATCGTCCGTAGAGCAGGTCCACGAGCCGCCGGCGGGCCTGCCGGAGGTCCTCGAGGAGCACCGCCCGGTCGGGCGCGACCAGCTCGGCCGCGGCCGACGGCGTGGGAGCCCGGAGGTCGGCCGCGAGGTCGCAGAGCGTCACATCGACTTCGTGTCCCACGGCCGAGACGACCGGTGTCGTGCAGGCGGACACGGCACGAACGACGGCCGGATGATTGAAGGCGTAGAGATCCTCGAACGCGCCGCCGCCTCGCGCGACGATGATCACGTCGACCAGCCCGTCGACCCGCCGGATCGCGGCCGCGATCTCGAACTCGGCGCCGTCCCCCTGAACGGGAGTCGGCGAGAGCACGAGCTCGACCGGAAACCTGCGGCCGAGCACGTTCACGATGTCGTGCAGAACAGCGCCCGTGGGCGAGGTTACGACCCCCACCCGTACGGGATAGCGGGGGAGGCCCTGTTTCCGAAACTCCTGGAAGCAGCCCTCGGCCCCGAGCTCGAAGCGCCAGCGCTCTACCTGCAGAAATTTCTCGCCGATGCCGGCCTGCTCGGCCTCGCGCACATAGAACTGGTATCGTCCGCCGGCAGCGTAGTGCCCGATCGAGCCGAAAGCGATCACGGACTGCCCGTCCTCGAGCTCGTGCCCGAGGCGATCCGCGTCGCGCCGCCAGATCACGCACGGAATCACCGCACTCTCGCCGTTGCGCTCCTCCGAGAGCGAGAAGTAGCGGTGGCCCGAGGCGTGGCGGTGGTAGTTCGTGACCTCTCCTCGGACGAAGCATTCGATCAGGCGCTCGTCGAGCAGGAGATCGTCGATGATCGCCGCAAGCTCGCCGACTCCGAGGACACGGCGGCTGGGGGGAGCAGGCTCCTCCGGTTCGGGGTCCGCGCTCCACTCCTTCGAGAAGAGGTTCCGCTGAGCCCGATCCATGGATCTTCTATATGACCGGGTTCACCTATAGGTATGGTTCGCTGTTCGGCCTCGACCATGTTCTTCCACGAGTACCCGGTCGAGACGATCATGGAGCACGCAGAGACTGCGACGCTCGACGCGATCGAGTTCTGGCTCGAAACCCCCCACTTCTGGCTCCGGGGGATGCCCGAGGAAGAGCTCCGCAGTGCGCTCGCCGCGCATCCGCGCCTGCAACTGGCAACGGTTCACGCCCCGATTCTCGATCTGAATCCCTGCTCGATCAACCCGCGCGTGGCCGAGGCCTCGGTCGCGTACGCGCTCGAGGCCGTGGCGTTCGCCGACCGGTTCGGAGCGGAGGTGGTCACGGTCCACCCGGGGCGGAGGACGGCGAAGCGTCCCCCGAGCCCCGCCGACTACCGCCGGTTCGACCGGCTGATCGCGGCCCTTCGCGAGGCTGCCTCCGGCTTGAAGGTCAAAGTCGCGATCGAGAACATGGAGCGGAAGGTCAACAACCTCCTCACGTCGCCCGAAGATATCCGGCGTCTGCTCGACCAGGAGGATTGGCTCTGGTTCACCCTCGACGTCTCCCACGCGATGGGGACCTCGCTCGCCGAGGTCGGCGCGTTCGTGGAGCTCTGCGGCGATCGGCTCGCGAACGTCCATCTCTCGCGAGCGAGCGACGGAAAGATGCACCTCGCCCTCTCCGGTCACCCCGACGGTCGGGCGGTCCTCAACATGCTCCGCGACGCACGGTATGCAGGGCCCGTCACGCTCGAACTCGAGGACCTCCGGCTCGACCGCACCTATCTGGCCGACGAGAAGGCGGCCCTCATCGCCTCCGAGTGCACATTCATCCGGTCGGTCCTCGGCTGACCGCCAATTCCGCTATATTTATACTGCACGGCCGCGACTAGGTACTGCATCGCCCTTTTAAGCAACGGGCGACAGGGCCGGCCCCGCCGGCGTGAACCAGATGGTACAGTTCGATCCTCTCTCGGCCGCAGTCTTCGGAATCTGCATCCTTCTCGCGGCCTTCTTCTCCAGCGCCGAGGTGGCGCTGATCTCGGTCTCCCGGGCTCGCGTCCGGACGCTTGTCAACGACCGTCGCCAGGGGGCATCCGCCCTCGCCGAGCTCCGGGCCGACCCGGACCGGATCCTGATCACGACGCTGATCGGCACGACGCTCGTCTGCGTCGCGGCGGCCGCGCTCGCGACCGAGGTCGCGCTCGCCGAGTTCGGGCCGAGCGGCGTGCCCCTCGCGATCGTCGGTACGGTCGTCGCCCTGCTCGTGGTCGGTCAGATCGGCCCCATGCTCATCGCAGCCCGATTTCTCGACAGCGTGGCTCTCCGGGCGGCAGGACCGGTCCTCCTCCTCTCGCGGATCGTCTCGCCCGTGGTCTGGGTGCTCAACCGGCTCTCACGGACGATAGGGGCGGCGGAGACGAACGGCGAACCGACGGTGACCGAAGACGAGATCCGGGAGTGGATCGATGTCGGCAAGAAGGGGGGCGCCATCGAACAGGGCGAACAGGTGATGCTCTACAACGTGCTCGACTTCGGGGAGACGACCGCGCGAGAAGTGATGACAACGCGCATGGACGTCACCATGGTCGAGGACACGACCTCTCTCGAGTCCGCCCTGACCGTCTTCCACGAGACCGGTTTCTCTCGCCTGCCGGTCTACCACGAACGAGTCGACAACCTGGTCGGGGTGCTCAATATCAAGGACGTCTACGGCGCGGTCGTCACGCGGACCCCCGGCGCCCGGATCGCGGATCTGAGTTACGACCCGTACTTCGTGCCCGAGACCAAGAAGATCGACGACCTGCTCCGCGAGCTTCAGGTCCGCAAGGTGCCGATGGCGATGGTCATGGACGAGTACGGCGGCTTCGTCGGGATCGTCACGATCGAGGACATCCTCGAGGAGCTCGTCGGGGACATCATGGACGAGTTCGACGAGGAGTCTTCCCAGGTCGAACCTGCGGGGGAGGGTGTCTATCTCGTCGACGCCTCGGTCTGGGTCGACGACCTCAACGAGCGGATCGGAATCCGGCTCCCGACCGGCGACGCGTACGAGACCGTCGGCGGTCTTCTGATCGATAGGCTCGGGCATATCCCCCATCCCGGCGAAACGGTCGTACTCGAGAACTCGGGGGCGACGCTCGTCGTGATGCAGATGCGTGGCAAGCGGATCGTCCGGGTCAAGCTGATCCTGCCGTCGCCGGGCGGAGAGAACCGTTAAGCCGGGTCGGTCCGAGTACATGGGCATGCTGCGGTGCGCGGTCCTCGCCTCGGGGCGCGGGTCGGACTTCCAGGCCATCTGCGATGCGGTCGCAGCCGGCATCTGCCCGGTGGAGCTGGTCCGGCTCATCACTGATAACCCGGCCGCCCCGGCGATCGGGCGGGCAGAGCGGGCGGGCGTGCCGGTCACGGTCGTCGACTGGGCTTCCTTTCCCGGCCGCGCAGCCTACGAGACAGCGCTCCGCGAGGCGATGGAGGCCTCGGGGGCCGAGCTCTTCGTGCTCGCGGGGTACATGCGCCTGCTCTCGCCCGAGACAGTCCGGGCGTTCCCGGACCGGATGATCAATATCCATCCCGCGCTGCTTCCGGCCTTTCCGGGTCTCCGTGCGCCGGCACAGGCGGTCGAGCACGGCGTTCGGTTCTCGGGCTGCACGGTCCACTTCGTGAACGAGGAGATGGACGCCGGGCCGATCATCCTCCAGGCCTGCGTGCCGGTGCTCGAGGACGACAATGCCGAGACTCTTGCGGCAAGAATTCTGACCGAGGAGCACCGGATCCTCCCCGAGGCGCTCCGTCTCTACGCGGAGGGGCGCCTCGAACGCGACGGGCGGCGCGTCCGGGTTCTTCCGCCGGCGACAGACTGATGAACCGGCGAGGCGCACGGGAGCGGGAATATTGCGACGATGAAGGCGAAAGGGCATCAGCAGCGGCAGACGAAACGGATCGCAGCGGAGCGGATCCGCCACCTCTTCGCGACCGCGGAACGATTCTACGCGACCGACCCGGCGGGAAGCGATCGATGTATCGCGGTGGCCCGGGCGATCGCGATGCGACAGCGGCTCCGGCTCGATCGGGAGCAGCGCCGCTCCTTCTGCCACGACTGCCACGCCTACCTCAGGTTCGGGTCGAACGCACGCGTCCGGCTCCGGGACGGTCACGTGACCGTGACCTGCCTCGTCTGCGGCAACCGGATGCGCTATGGAACGGGACGGCATGAACGACGGGAACCGGATGCAGGACC
This sequence comes from Methanomicrobiales archaeon, assembly GCA_017883495.1. Lineage (GTDB taxonomy): Archaea > Halobacteriota > Methanomicrobia > Methanomicrobiales > Methanospirillaceae > UBA288. Next base: position 9,556 of record JADGNL010000233.1, read on the forward strand.
TGAAGCCGACCTGCTGGATCGGCAAGCGGGGAATCACCGACGCGATGATCGAGGAGATCGTCCGTCAGGTGAAGGATCGAAAGGTGATCAAGGTCAAGTGGCTCCGCCACACCGAGGTGGACCCCCAGGCGATCGCGGACGCGACCGGGACAGAGCTCGTCGAGGTCCGGGGGCACACTCTCGTACTGCGGGAACGGCGGCGCTGACGGTGCCTCGCTCGAAATGCATAAAAACCCTCCCCGCCAATACGTAAAGACTGTTGCGTGCAGACGTGTTGACAGTAAGGAGACCAAATGACAACGGTATATGACGTTCCGGCAGACCAGCTGATCCCGCGCGTCGCGACGGAACTGAAGGGCCGGCCTGAGCTGGCGCCGCCCGCATGGGCCGAGTTTGCCAAAACCGGCGTACACAAGGAGATGCCCCCCGAGGACCCCGACTGGTGGTTCACGCGGGCGGCCGCAGTGCTTCGACGGGTTTACATCGACGGACCTGTCGGCGTCCAGCGCATGCGCACCTTCTACGGAGGGCGCAAAAACCGCGGCGCGAGGCCGAACGCCTTCCGGAAGGGTTCCGGGTCCGTGATCCGCGAGCAGCTCCAGCAGCTCGAGGCGGCCGGGCTCGTCCTGAAGCGAAAGGAGGGCGGCCGCACGGTCTCTCCGTCGGGCATGTCGTTCCTGGATGGAATCGCGCACGAACTGAAGACGACCACGCCGCCGCAGGAAGCGTAGCACGCCAGAGGCGCCCATGGCGGACGACGAGCTCGCGGAGATCCGGCGGCGGCGGGCGGCCGAACTCCAGAATCAGGCGATGGACCAGCACCTCGCCGAGGAGGAGCGCGAACGCGCCCGTACAGCGGTGCACATGGCCCTCATGGAGATCCTCGAGCCCGAGGCCCGTGAGCGGCTCAACACCATCCGGCTGACCCGCCCCGACTTCGCGGCCGGTGTCGAGCAGCAGCTGATCGCGCTCGCGCGTCAGGGCAGGATTCGGCAGAAGATCACGGACGAGCAGCTCAAAGGGCTCCTTGCACAACTGGTCCCGGCAAAGCGGGACTATAATATCGTCCGCAAGTGATGAAGGCAGGAGTGCTGTTCAGCGGGGGCAAGGACTCCGCGCTCGCAGCGCTCCTGCTCGCCCCGCACTACGAGGTCGAGGTCGTCACCTTCGTCTCGGGCGCGGGACGAAATTTAGCCGCCGTCGAGGCGGCCGGCGCGGCCCTCGGGCTTGCCTGGCGCCGGGCCCTCCTCCCCGGAGAGGTCCTCGGCGCCGCCATCGACCGGCTCGTCGCCGACGGGTACCCGAACAACGCGATCAACCTCGTGCACCGCTGGGCGCTCGAGGCGCTCGCTCGGGAGTATCCCGTCGTTGCCGACGGAACCCGGTTCGATGACCGCGTGCCGATGCTCGGTCCCGACGAGGCCCGCTCCCTGATGGATCGGTGCGGGTGCGCCTACGTCCGCCCCCTGCTCGGGTTTCCCCGGGCCGAGGTGGATCGGCTTGCCGGCCGGTACCTCGCGATCGAGCGGGGCGAGACCGGACGGATTCCGAACGGCGACTACGAATGCGAACTGAGGGCGGGGCTCCGGGAACGCGGGATCGATCCGACCCCGATCTTTCCCTCATCGCACGAGCAGACCCTGGTTCGGGGCAGAAAGAGATAACTGGAGGAACAGAGATGTCGAGAGCAACAAAAGGGTTCAAGATTCGCCTCGGAAAGGCGACACAGCAGAACCGTCGGGTCCCGGCCTGGGTGATGATCCGGACCAAGCGCAACGTGACCAGCCACCCGAAACGGCGCACCTGGCGCCGCAGCTCGCTGAAGGTGTGATCATGGTCGAGAAGATGAACGAGCAGATCTACGTCATCCCGCTTCGCGACACCAAGCGGGCGCCGCGGTGGCGACGGGCCAACACTGCGATCAAGGACATCCGGTCCTTTCTCGTCCGGCACATGAAGAGTGAGGACGTCAAGCTCGACGCCTCGATCAACGAGAAGGTCTGGGAGCGTGGCTCCGAGAAGCCGCCGCGCAGGATCCGCGTTCGGGCGATGAAGTTCGACGACGGCGAAGTCCAGGCCGAGCTCGCCAAGGAGTGAGCATGGAAAGGACGACGGCGTTTGGCGGCGACCCGAACATCGGGCTCTTCTGCCGGGTGCTCGAGGAGATCGCGATCGTCCCGCCCGAGGCGCCCGATGAGTTCTGCGAGGCGATCCGGGCGGCACTCGGCGTGGACCTGGTTCGGACCACGATCCAGGGCAGCTCGATCGTCGGTGCGCTCGTGGCCGGCAACAGCCGGGCCGTCGTCGTGAGCGGTCTCGCAACGCCCGACGAGGTGCGGGCGCTCGAGGACTACCGCGAGGTCTATCGCCTCGAAGGAACGATGAACGCTGCCGGGAACGTGATCCTGGTGAACGACCGGTTCGCAGCGGTCCACCCGGAGATGGAGCCCGAGGTGATCGACGAGATCAGGAGTCACCTCGGGATCGAGGTGACGCGGGTCACGCTCGGCGGGGTCAAGACCGTCGGGATGGCCGGGTACGCGACCAACAGGGGCGTTCTCGTCCACGCGCGGGCGACGCCGAAGGAGATCGGGCGGCTCGAAGCCGTGACCGATCTGCCGATCGGAACCGGGTCGGTCAACATGGGCACGGGGCTCGTGGGCACGGGCCTGCTTGCGAACTCTCGCGGCTTTATCGCAGGGACTGCGACGAGCGGGTTCGAGCTCGGACGCATGGCAGATGTATTCGGATTTGTCGAGGGTATATGATGCAGCAGTACGAGATCAGCGGCACCTTCCGGTGCGGCGACGAATGGCGGCCGTACACGAAGACGGTCAGCGCGCCCAACGAGGCGCAGGCAGCGGAGCGGATCATGACGGCCATCGGGTCCAAGCACCGGCTGAAGAGAATGTATATTACGGTTGACGGTATCACGCCTGTCAGTGGTGAATGAGGTGGAGCGGGAAGTCCAGGTGCTGCAGCACTACCTGAGCGAGTACGGTCAGCAGATGGAGATGCTCTCGCAGCAGCTCCAGATGATCGAGAACGGCCGGGCCGAGGCGGCCGCGGCCGTCGAGACGCTGACTGCACTCGCGGCGTCGGAGGACGGGACGGTCCTGCTGCCGGTCGGCGGCGGGGCCTCGCTCCGCGTGAAGGTCCTCGAGCCGGACCGGGTCCTGCTCAGTATCGGGGCCAACGTGATCGTCGAGCGACAGAGCGCCGAGGCGAAGAGCTTCCTCGAGGACCGCATGCTCGAGATGGAGGCGTCCGGAAAGCGGCTCGCCGAGACCCTCGGCAAGATCCAGGGGCAGGCGAACGAGGTGGCGCGGCGGCTCGACCAGATCTATCGGGCGGTCCAGCAGGGACAGGCCCCGCCGGCCTCGACCGGATAACCCATGTTCGAGGGGCTCAAGGGGAAGCTCGCAGGGGTCAGGTCGCGCCTCGGCGGCGTGATCAGCGAGAACGCGGAGGAGACCGGAACTCCCGTCGAGGCCACACCCACGATCGAAGCCCCCCCGAAAGAGGCCCCGGTCGAGCCCTCGGTGCAGGCGTTGCCTGCGGAGGAGACTCCCGGGGCGATCCCACCCTCTTCTTCCGGCGAGACGGAGCTCTCGCCTTCCGAACCGGCAAAGCGCTCCAGACCGGGGATCTTCCGGCGGCCGAAGGCCGATGAACCGGCACCCGCGGAGCCGCCGATACCCGCTCCCGACGTCGAGGACGCGGCCGAACAGAAGGCCGGGCTCCTCACGAAGCTGAAGGTCCTCGTGACGGAGCGGGAGCTGATCCTGAAGGAGGACGACGTAAGAGAGGTGCTCGACGAGCTCGAGATCGTCCTGCTCGAGAGCGACGTCGCCCTGCCCGTGACCGAGGAGATCATCGACCACGTCCGGCGCGACCTGGTCGGCCGGCACCGGAAGTTCCGCGAGTCGCCCGACGAGATCGTGATCGAGACGCTCCGCGACGCCCTGCTCGAGGTGCTCGGCGAAGGCTTCGACCTGCCCGGATATATTCGGAGCCACGAACGCCCGGTCCGGATCCTCTTCACGGGCGTCAACGGGACCGGCAAGACCACGACCGTCGCGAAGGTCGGCGCGTACCTGAAACGGGAGGGGTTCTCGGTCGTGATCGCGGCCGGCGACACCTTCCGTGCGGGCGCGATCGAGCAGATCGACATCCACGCGGAACGGCTCGGCATCCGCGTCATCCAGCACAAGCAGGGCGGCGACCCGTCGGCCGTGATCTACGACGCGGTCGAGTACGCGCGGGCGCACGGACTCGACGTCGTGCTCGCTGATACGGCCGGTCGCTTCCACAACAAACAGAACCTGATGAACCAGCTCGGTAAAATACGGCGGGTGATGAAGCCCGATCTCGTCTTCTACGTGGACGAGGCGATCGCGGGGAACGACGCGGTGATCCGCGCCGAAGAGTTCGACAAGACCGTCGGGGCGGACGGTATCGTGCTGACCAAGGCCGACATGGATCCGAAGGGCGGCGCCGCGATCTCGATCGCGCACACGATCGGCAAGCCGCTCGTCTTCCTCGGCACCGGGCAGGGCTACGACGACCTCGCACCGTTCACGCCCGAGGGGATGGTCGCGGACCTGCTCG
>JADGNL010000234.1 GCA_017883495.1 Methanomicrobiales archaeon
CCGCTCGTCGCGAGGACTGCACCCGCCTGCTCGAGCTCGTCCGCGAGCTCGCAACGTTCGAGCGCGCGCCGGATGCGGTCACGGTCTCTCCCGCCCACTTCGAGGAGGCCGGATTCGGCCCCTGCCCGGTCTGGCAGGCAGTGGTGGCCGAGATCGGAGGCACGGTTGTCGGCTTCGCGCTCTGGTACATTCGGTTCTCCACCTGGACCGGCTGTCGGCTCTACCTCGAGGACATCATCGTGACCGCGTCGCGCCGCGGGGAGGGGATCGGGCAACGGCTCTTCGAGGCCGCATTGGCCGAGGCTCACGCGCGCGGATACGTCGGAATGACCTGGCAGATGCTGGACTGGAACGAGGGCGCGCGCCGCTTCTACGACCGGTTTGGACCCCGATACGACGGCGAATGGGTCAACTGCCACATCGATCTCTGATGTTGCGGAACGCCGCGGAATGGGGGCCCGATCCCGATTGCGAAGGCCCGGGCGAACGTTGAGGGGCCTGGGAAAGTATATATCCTAATAAATGATCGTGTGGCTTGGTAAATTCTATGCCGAACAAAGATACAAAGAAGGACACACCGCGCTCGGATACGAGCAGCACCAAGAGCGACACCGGCTCGAAGACCTCCTCCGATACCCGGAAGAAGTCGGAATCGCGCCCGGACTCCGGTTCGAGCTCGCACAAGCGGTGATACTGCACCGGAACAACGACTATTGTTCCCGGGCCGTCTGTACGACGGCCCGGTAATCTCCCCTCCCGAGGCTTCTCCCTCTAGGACGGGACCCTTGGTACCGGTTCCTCAATGCGGGGGAAGGGACTCGAACCCCTGAACTCCTTCGAGAGACGCTCTTGAGGCGTCCGCCGTTGGCCGCTTGGCTACCCCCGCGCGGATCAGCGTGGAGCCCGCAGCGATATATATGCGGCGATGGGCTCAGAGAAAGTCGGCGAGCCCGAGCTGCTCGACCTTCGGCTTGCCGAAGGTCGACTCGATGTTGAGGTCCAGCACCTCGATTCGCTGGCGCGTGTACTCGGACACGCCGTAGTCCACGCACATCCGCCGCGACATTTCCAAATACTTCTTGACCGAGGACTCGTGCACGGTCTGGATGACGGCCTGGCCGCACCCTGAGCACTTGCCGCCGAGTGGCATGCGCCTGTACTTGGCCGAGCAGCGCGTGCACCGGAACTTCTGCTTCGAGAAGGCCGAGAGGTTGCCCATCAGATCGCGGATGAAATGGGTGTTGAGCACCCGCTCGGCCACGTCATCGGCGTCGACGGCCCGGATCCGCACGGCGAGTGCGAGCTCGGCCTCGAGCTTCTCGGCCATGGTCTCGAGCGAGGTGTACGTCGATTCGAGCGGGCCCTTGGAGATGTCGGAGGTATCGTGCGTGAACCGGAAGCCCTCGACCTGCCTGAAGGTGCCGAGCCGGTGCTCGACCCGATCGATCAGGGGGTCCACGTCTTTCGGGTGGGCGCACTCGAGGGCGGCCAGGTAGAGCTCGAGCGGGTATCCGTCGCCGACGTCGACGTTCAATGACTCCTTGTCGATCTCCTTGGGGTCCAGCCGCGTGGTCAGCACGAGCGGCGCGTCCATGGTTCCGCCCCGATTCTCGGGCAGGAACCGGCGCGAGAAGTTCAGGAGGCCGTCGAGGAGAAGCATGACGCAGTCCTCATCCCCATCGCACTGGCCCGTGAAGACACCGTTCGCGAGGACAGAATGATCCTCGGCAACGGTCAGGCAGTAGACCCGGTCGTCGGGGCAGGGCACCTCGTCGATCCGTGCAACCCTGTCTGCGAGGATCGCGGACCCCACTGCTGCCGGAAGTGGGTCCCCGGCTCTGAGTTCGACCGCGCGGATTCGGCGCACCCGGTCCTCCTCGAGGACGAGCATGGCGTGGTCCGGCGTCACTGCGAGGACGCGCCCCTGCACCGTCTCGATCCGGAGCAGTGTCGAGGGTGCGCGATGGAGCGAGACTGCCGTTATCCGGCGAACGTGCGGCCTTCCTGCGGCGTCGACAGCTCTCGTTGCGAACGGCCGGACCGGGTCGGACCAGAAGGTCCCCGCATGGTCGAGGTCGGCGCGGGAGAGGTCGAACTGCTCGAGGACGAACTCGCGAATCGGGACGCGGCGCCACGCGCCCCGGTAGTCCCAGACCTCGATCTCGGTCTCGCCGTGAAAGCAGTTCCGGCGCTTGGCCGCGTGGAAAAACGGGTGGGCGTAGCCGACGTTCGCCTTCGTGTACCCGACAAGCCGGCAGAGGACGCCGGCCGATGTATGCGGCGCGAGGCCGATCAGGAGCCGGCCGATGATGTCCGCCGGAGTCGTCGCCCGGTAATACGGCGGAAGGTCGTAGAGCCGCTCGAGCTCGTCGTCCACGAACCCTGCCACACGGACCAGCCAGTCGCCGCACTTCTCCGAGACGAGAATGTCCTGGGGACGGAGCTCGACCACCTGGTCCGCCTCCTCGAGCGGACGGCCATCGATGTCGGTCGGATACCCGAGCTCCACGAGCCGCGCGGGCTCGACCCCGAGCTCGGCCGGCCGGACGTGCGTGACCGGCAGGTCGATCATGTCGTACCGGACGGTTCCGTCCTTGAAGACGTACAGCCCGGCCTTCGCCCGAAGCACGCCCTTCCCCAGGTCCTCGACTGCCCGCTCGCGCGAGATCATCCCCTTGACCCCCTTCACGAGCGTGACCTGGCCAGCGCGGACGCCGCAGCGTTCCATCGCGTCCGCGAACTCATCGCGAACGTTGATCTGAACCTTCTGCGAGCAGGTCGTGCCCGCGTCGCAGGCCGGGCAGCGGTCGGACTCGACGAGACGGTTGCAGCGCGGGCATCGGAAGACGGGGAGGGTATGCGCCCCGCAGGTGCAGCGGTTGCGGAACGTGACCGTGCCGCAGGCCGGGCAGCGCCGCTCGCCGACCTCGGCCGTGATCACGCCCCCGTCCATGTTCGGTCGATCCGCGTGGTTTGAGGCCTCCTGGAGCGAGCGGCGCGAACCGCCGGCCTCGCCGACGGGAAAGAGGGCGTGAGGGGGCGGCTTCATCTCGCGGGGCTTGGACTTGCCCGGCCGGCCCATCCGTCCGCCGATCCGGGTCCCGGCCTTGCCGCGCATGCGCATGCCCGAGAGATGCCGGACGAGAGCGAGGGAGTCGCTCCGCGGCGCGTCATCCCATGCCGGGCTGCGGCGGAGCCCGAGGTCGAGGCCGAGCGCGGCGAGCAGGACGAGGTGGCGGTCGATCACGAGCTCGCCGTTCCGGACGCGGTGGGGCACGAGCGCCTCCTCGAGCCACCGCTTCGGGTCGGGTTCGTTCGGCATCCGCAGGACGCCGTCCTCGATCCGACCGGTCCGCGCGACAAACCCGGAGAGGGCGTCGATGGCGGCGGGGGGCAGATCGTCGAAGAACGGCTGGAAGGCGGGGTGAAGGTATCCGCCGGAGAGCGCGTACCCGATCGCCTCGACCTCGTCTCCCGGCGGAGCCGCCTCGTGCTCGAGTAGCCACCACTCGTCGCAGTACCCGGCCGGCACGAGGACGTGGTTGTTCTCGAGGAACTCGCCGAACGAGATCAGGATCTCGCCGACGTCCAGGATCCGTTCGACCTCCGGCCCGACGCGGCGCGCCTCGTCGAGGTCGTCGACCCGGAGCACGTCCCCGTTCCGGAGCACGACAGTCGGCCCCTCGATCGTGTCCACGGGCACGATCCCGGCCGCCTTGCCCGGGCGTTCGACCTTCATCTGCGTCCCGACCGCGAGGAACTCCCCGAGCAGGTGCATGGTCGCCGGGTTCAGCCCCGCCGCAGCGAATCCCGTGTTCCGGGATCGGCCGTACCGAAGACGGAAGCCGCCCGTCCGCATCGGGTGGGAGAAGACGGGCCGGCCCGCGATCAGGTCGCGGAGATACTTGTCCTTCGGCTTGACTCCAATGTCCTCCTCGTCGGACTTCGCAGCCCCGCCGATCAGGACGTCGAGCCACTCCCAGCCGGCCATCTTCATCTTGCGGACGTTCTTCTGGATCTTCGGCGCCTTCAGGGCGAGCCCTTCGGCGATCACGAGCGCCATCCCGCCGCGGACGGTGTTCGTCTCGACCCGTTCGAGGTTCCGGTAGCCCGAGACCTCCTGCTGCTCGGTCGCCTCGCCGTCGATGCAGACCGGGCAGTTCTCGACGATCATCCGGATCTCCTTCTCGCTCGGCAGGTACTGGAGGCTCATGATCGAGTTGTACTGCCGGATCTCCTCGACGTAGCGCTCGACCTCCTCGGGGCGGGGATGGTAGCGGTTGATCCCGAGTGCCTGCCGAACGTAGTCGCCAACCAGGACCGAGAGGGCCTGCGCCGTGCCGCCGGCGGACCGGATGGGGCCGGCGTAATAGACCTTGAGGTAGTCGCTCCCGTCGTCGTTCCGGCCGAGCCCGACCTTGCCGATCCCCTCGGTGGGGGCCGCGACCACGCCCTCGGTCAGGAGCGCCATCGCCGTCCGGATCGCGTGGTCCAGGATCTCCTCGCGCGTGGTCTCGCCGAAGCGGCGGGCGACGAAGTCGTCGCCGATCCGGAGCGCGGCCTCCTCGCGCGACATCTCGGTCTCGAGCTCGCGGATCCGGGCCGCGACCCCCGTGATCCCGAGCAGGGCCTCGACCCGATCCGCGAGGTCGTTCGCGACCGGGATCTCGACCCGGGTCGTCGGGTCGAGCCCGGTACGCCGTGCTTCCTCCGCGATCGCCATGGCTTCGGCGAGCTGGGCCTGAAGCGCATCGAGGTAGGCGGCCATCGCGGGGGAGACCTCGGTCATCCCATAGCATAGGCGGTCGGGACTTAATGGGTTGCTGACAGCCGGAGCAGCTCGTCGAGGACGGCCACCGCGCCGGCCTTGTCGAGGGGCTGATTGTCGTTGCCGCACTTGGGCGAGTAGATGCAGGACGGGCACCCATCCTCGCAGGGGCAATCCGCGACCAGGGCCCGCGCGGTCGCCGCGACCTCGGGCAGGAGGGCGGCGGCCGTCCGCGCGAGACCAGCGCCGCCGGTCGCGCCGTCGTAGACGCAGATCGCGGGGCAGCCGTCGCCGTTCGCGCCGGGCGAAGAGAACTGGAGCGTGGAGAAGCCGCCGAGGTCGGCGCGGTCGCAGAGGAGGTGGATGGGCAGGCACGCGATCAGGGCGTGCTCGGCCCCGTGGAGAGCGCCGGCCGGGTCGAGGCCGGCGGCCGTGAGCGCGGCGGGAAGGCCGGGCGGGAAGGTCCACCAGCAACCGGTCGTTTCGAACGAGAGCGGAGGGAGGTCGAGTGGGATGACAGCGACTGTTTCTCCGTACCGGCGGATCCGGTATCCGCCGAACTCCTGCACGACCGTCACCTCGCCGGTCCGTACGGTAAAGGCGCCGTGGCGGTGCTCCTCGTCGGGCGTGCCCGGCGTGATCGCGGTCGAGAAGAGAGGGGCCGTCTGGTAGTCGACCTCGATCGCTTCGGCCGTGCACTCGCGTGCCGCGAGATCCATGGCCGTGACCCGGTACGTCTCGGCCTGGTGAAGCAGGACGGCACCCGAGTGCGCCTCGCGGTAAGCGTGGTCCCGGTCGAGGGTCTCGAGGAGGTGCCCGTCGGCGACCACGGTGAACCGGTCCTCCGCGCCGCCGGCGAGATCGACGGCGGCCACGGCCCGGCCCGGGCCGCAGTAGACGTGGCCGTACGGCGTGGCGCGGAGGAGGTGGTGGTCCCGGAGCGGGCCGAGGAGGGCCGCGAGCCCCTCACCGAAGAGGGCCTGGTCCGCGTCCGTGAGCGGCAGCTCGGCCGCCGCGCAGAGGAGGTGGCCGGCAAGCACGGCCGGGTTCGAGGGGTCGAGACAGGCGTGCTCATGGGGGCGGCCGAAGAACGCGGCGGGGTGACGCATGTAGTACTGATCGAGGGGCCCCTCGTTCGCCACCAGGACCGCGAGCGATGGACCGCCCGTCCGCCCGGCCCGCCCGGCCTGCTGCCAGGTCGCGGAGACCGATCCGGGATACCCGGCGATCACGACCGCGTCGAGCCCGCCCACGTCGATGCCGAGCTCGAGCGCGTTCGTGGTCACCACGCCGCGGAGCCGCCCCTCCTTCAGCCCCCGCTCGATCCCGCGCCGCTCCTCCGCGAGGTACCCGGCCCGATACGTCGCGACGAGGTCCGGGTCGGCGAGGCCCTCGCGCGCCCAGGCTCCGATCAGCTCGGCCGACTTTCGCGAGGGGGCGAAGCAGAGGGTCTGGAGGCCGCGATCGACGCAGTCGACGAAGAGCCGCTTCGCGTCGGTCAGGGTCGAGCGCGCTCCGGCCGCGGAGGGATTGTAGAGCACGAACTCCCGGGAGCCCTGCGGCGCCCCGCTCTCGCCGATCAGAACAGCCGAACGGCCCGTCAGGGTCGCGGCGAACTCCTCGGGGTTCGCGAGGGTCGCGGTCGAGAGGACGAAGACCGGGTTGCCGCCGTGGTGGCGGCAGACCCGCTGGAATCTGCGGAGGAGGAGGGCGATGTTCGCGCCGAAGACCCCGCGGTAGCGGTGTGCCTCGTCCACGACCACGACCTGGAGGCCTGCGAGGAACCGATGCCACTTCGCGTGCCAGGGCAGCACCTGGTGGAGCTCGTACGGGTTCGAGAGCACGATCCGGGACCGTTGCCGGATCCCGGGCCGGCGAGATGCGGGAGTATCGCCGTCGTACACTGCAGGGGCGATTGAGAGGCAAGTGGCGGCCTCGGCGCTCAGGAGAACCCGGAGCTGGTCGTTCGCGAGCGCCTTGGTCGGGTAGAGGTAAAGCGCGGTCGCCGCCGGGTTGCGAACGAGTGCTTCGAGTACGGGGAGCGTGAAGGCCAGTGTCTTGCCCGACGCCGTGGGCGTGGTCAGCACGAGGTCGCGGCCCTCGCGGACCGTGTCGAGTGCCCGGACCTGATGCGTATAGAGCCGGATTCCCTCCCGAGCCAGCCAGCCTGCAAGCGGCTCGGGGAGGGGCCGGGACGGGATCGCGTATTCTGCGGCTCGCCCCGGCATGCGCTCGATGTGTGCGATGCAGGCGGCCTGCGCGTCCTGTGCGATCGCCGTGGCGGCGTCCTCAGCCGTCATGGCAGACCTCGCGGAGCCGGGCGACGAGTCTGACCATGGAGACGAGATCCTCCCTGTTGTGGGCGAGAATCGGCACGAGCGGTCCCGGATTGCCCGACCGGTGGTAGGCGGTGTAGAATTCGGGAACCATCGCCGACGGCAGGTCGTCGGTCCGTTCGCGGCCGAGCACTCCGGCCTCGACCGTGCAGAGCCGGCAGTCGGGGAGCCGATCCCGCCATAGCCGGCGGGCGATGGGCAGGAGGTCGAGGTGATGGGCCGGGACGGCGTGGTCGAGGCCGTAGTATGCGGCTCGCTCGGCGAGATACGGGACGTCGAAGGAGCGGCCGTTGAAGCTGACCAGGAGCCCGGCGTCGCCGAGCGCCGCAAGAGCGGCCGCGAGCGCGCCTCGCTCGTGGGCGGGGTCGCGGACCAGGTGCTGCTCGACCTCGATCCGTCCGTTCCGGAGACGGGCGATGCCGAAGAGGATCACCGGCCGCGAGAAGAGCCCGAGGGTCTCGAGGTCGAAGTAGACGTGTTCGGCCTCGTCGTGGAGCTCGGTCGCGAGAAAGAAGTCGGGATGGGAGCGCCCGCGGCGGTCGGCGCAGAACCGCGCGATCCGTGACGGGTCGCCGGAGTCGAGGGCGTCGAGCGCCCACTGCGCGGCCGGCGCGAGGCGGCGGTGCCAGACGAGGTCGTCGATCGCGGCGTACCCCCGCCGGGCGAGGCGGGACTCCAGGGCCGGGCCGACCCCGTGAACGAGACGGAGATCCCGGCGCAGCAGCCGGAGGGCCGCCTCCGGGCGCGGCGCAGGACCGGGCGCCGGTTCGGACGAGGAGACTACCCAGGACTCCCCGAGCGGTCCGTCGGTCCACGCTCCCTCGACGGCCTCGTCTATGGAGATGCCGTCGTACTCGGCGAGCAGGTCGGCAAGGAGGGCCCGGGCACGGCCGTACTCGCTCGAGAAGACGTGGCGATCGACGAAGCTCGCCCGGAAGAGGTTGTCGTTCCTGACAACGGTGTACTCCCGGTTCGCGTCGATCGCCTCCCTGAGCCGCGAAGCGACCCCCCCGAGCGGTACACCCACCATCGATACTGAGGAGTGTCTTTGGCCGGGTGCTATTCAATCTTCAGATTGCGGTGTGAAAGTGAACGGAGCCCCACGCGCCCCACAGTGGACCGTACATTTTTGTCTCATCCGACCAATGGATTCTGCGATGTCATCACCCCTTGCAACCCTGCTCGAGGAGCGCGGCCCGATTCGCACCGTCGGCGTGGTCGGAATGGGCTACGTCGGGATCCCGGCGGCTGTCCTCTTCGCGCACGC
>JADGNL010000235.1 GCA_017883495.1 Methanomicrobiales archaeon
CCGGAGCAGGTCGTAGAGCTCGTTGAGGAATGCGGCCGTGATCGCCGGGCAGTCGTCGCGGCGCTCGGCCACGAAGACCCTTGTTGCCGCCGGAGACCCGAAGACGCGGCTCCCGCCGAACCGGTTCAGGCCCGCCGCGTAGATGGCGCCCGAGACCGGGTCCTCCTGCAGGGTCAGCACGAGCCGGAGGTCCTCGGCCCGCGGGAACGCGATCGAGACCGCGTCGTGCGGGACCGCGGCGCCGGTGCGGAGGGCCGCGAGCGCCCGGCCGTACGCGGCCTCCTGGTTTCGGAGCGAGCCCGCGAGCGAGAAGATGGCGGAAGCGTCGTCGCGTTCGAGGAGGCGGCCGAGGTCATCGAGGGTCTCGACCGGCGTGCCGCCGTCCCAGGGGGCCTCGTGGAGGTACCGCCGGGCGTGGACCGAGAGGTACGGGAGGAGCGAGACCGAGCTCGTCGCCTCGGCCTCGTCGCGGCAGTGGTGGTAGAACGGGCACCACTCGCAGCGCGAGTGGAGGTGCCAGCCGACGGCGAGCGGGTCTTCCGCGAGCATGGGCGGCAGGTCCCCGGCAAAGAAGTCGCGGAGTACCCGCATCCCCGGCGTGAGGTCGAACCAGTCCGGCTCCTCCTTTCCGTGGAGCCAGACCCCGCCGCAGTCGACGTCGGCGCGGAGCGGCAGGCCGAGATCGCGAAGGACGCGGTCCAGGACGAGGGCGTAGAGGGCCACCTGGACGCGGTGGCTCCCGCGGAGGAGCTCGCTCGCCTTGACGTCCACCACGCGGACGCGGCCTCCGTCCTGCATGACGAGCAGGTCCGGGATGCACTCGTTGAACCAGCAGAGCCCGGGGTCGAGCCCGTACGGAGCGAGGAGGTCGCGCGGCGGGGCGAGCGTGGCCTGGAAGAGGTACTGACCCGGTCGTGCCGTCCCGAGGAGCTGCTGCGTCTGGATGGGCGTGAGCCGGTACTTCCCGGGATTCGGCATCCCCCGGCCCGCCATGTGGACCTGATCCGCCGGGATCATGGTCGTGACCACCTCCTTCTCCCAGCGCTCGCCCTCCTCGGTCAGGAACCGCGCCGCAAGGCTCGGCCGCAGGGCCCCGCTCGGCAATCGGCCCGTCTGCCGGGCCCCGAGGGGCATGGCGTCCAGGCGGAGGTACCGCGGGCACTCGAAGAAGAAGTAGCGGGCGACGAGGGTCGGGTTGAGATGGTGGGTGACCATGGCTGTGGCGGGTACGAGTGGTGGATCCGGCGCGGGTATGAGCGTATCGGCGCACGGCGCCGGGTTTTTCCGGCCACAGGTCGAGAATGATGGAGATGCCGCTGATCGAAGCGCGCGGGCTGGCCAAGGCGTTCGGCTCGCGACACGTGCTCGAGGAGGTCTCGCTCTCGGTCGGGGCCGGCGAGGGCTTCGGCCTGCTCGGCCCGAACGGAGCGGGCAAGACCACGACCATGCGCCTCTTCCTCGGGCTCCTCCGGCCGAGCGCGGGCGAGGCGCTCGGCTTCAGCGCCCCGCTCGCGGACCGGCCCGACCTTCGCCGGCGCGTCGGGGTGCTGCTCGAGCAGTCGGGGATGGCCGATCGGCTCACGGCGCGCGAGAACCTCGGCTTCTACGGCGCGCTCCACGGCGTCGGCCGGGAGACGATCGACGACCGGCTCGCCCACGCCGGCCTCCTCGAGCGGGCCGACGACCGGGTGGGGACCTTCTCCACGGGAATGAAGCGGCGGCTCGGCCTCGTGCGCGCGACCCTGCACGACCCCGAGGTGCTCTTCCTGGACGAACCGTCCTCGGGGCTCGACCCGGCGGCCCAGGCCGAGATCCGCGACCTGATCACGAGCCTCGCCCGGCAGTCGGGGGCGGCCGTGCTGATCAACTCCCACCACCTCGACGAGATCGAACGGATCGGCGACCGCGTGGCGATCCTCGACAAGGGCCGCCTCGCCGCGCTCGGCGCAGTCGAGGCGCTCCGGCGCGGGACGGGACCGCGGCGGTACGGTATCCGGCTCGCTCCCGGTGCGGACTTCGCGCAGGCCGAGCGCGTGCTTCGAGACGCCGGCGCGGCCGAGATCGCGCGGGAGGAGGACGAGCTTGTCCTCTCGCTCCCGCCCGGCCTTGCGCCGGCCGCGCTGCTCGGCGCCCTCGTCGGAGCCGGCATCGGCGTCGAGGAGGCGCGGTACCGGACGCGCTCGCTTGAGGAGGTCTACCTCCAGGCCATGGGGAGGGCGGCCGCATGAACCCGATCCTGATCGTGGCCCGGCGCGAGCTCCTCGCGCTCGTGCGGGCCCGCTCGGTCATCGCGGCGGGCGTGCTCGTCGGCCTGGTCGTGGGCGGCATGCCGATCTTCACGGCGCTCGCGACGGGCCGGGGTCCGGGGGGCCTCTACCTCCAGGCGCCGGTCCTCGGGATCTTCCTCGGGTACCTCTTCGCCCAGCAGGCGTTCCTCCGCGAGAAGCAGGACGGGACGATCGAGACCGTGCTCGCGTCGCCGCTCACGCTCCCGTCGCTCTGGGCCGGCAAGGTCGTCGGGTGCGCGAGCGGAGCCGCGCTCATCTCGCTCCTCTGCACGGGCGGCGCGCTCGCCGCGGCCGCGCTGGTCGCGCACGTGCCGGTCCCGCTCTCGCCCGAGCTCGCGGTCCACCTCTTCGTCCTCGTCCCACTGGTGACGGCGGTCGCCGTGGGCCTGCTCGGCCTCGTCCAGCTCCTGCTCGGCCTGCGCGAGAACCAGCTCCTGAACCTCGGCCTCGTGATGGGCCTGATCGCCCTGCTCTCGATCGGGCAGGTCATCGTGGGCGGAGTGCCGTCGCCGGAGGTAGAGCTGGCGGCCGTGCTCGCGATGGCCGTCCTCCTCGCCCTCCTCTACCGCCTCGCCGGCCGGGTCGACCGCGAGCGGATCGTCCGGACGATCGGATAGGGCTTCAGCGCGGGAGGAACCGGCGGCCCGCCGAGAAGGCGTCGCCGATCCGTTCCCCGACGGCGTGGTACCCGAGGCCGAACGCGTCGTACAGGAACGGCCGGATCTTCGCCAGGTCCGGCCGGCCGTTCTCGCCGAAGCAGTCCTCGTCGACCTTCGCGTCCACGATCTCGCCGACGTACTGGGTGTGGGCGCCGAGCTCGACGGTCGCGATCAGCCGGCACTCGAGCACGAGCGGGAACTCGCCGACGTACGGCGCGTCCACGTGCTCGGCCCGGACCGGGGTCATGCCCGTCGCCTGGAACTTGTCGAGGTCGCGCCCGGAGGCGATGCCGAAGAGGTCGGCCTCGGCGAGCTGCGCCTCGGATGGGACCGAGACCGTGAAGGCCTTCCGGGCCGCGATCCCCGCGTGCGTGTGCCGCTCAGGCCGGACCGAGACCGCGACCGCGGGCGGCTTCGAGGAGCAGATCCCGCCCCAGGCCACGGCCATCGCGTTCGGCCGGCCGTTCGTGTCGTAGCAGCCGACGATCAGGACCGGGTGGACCCCGACCGTGGTCTGCGCGCCGATCGAGCGTTTCGGAGTGAGTGCAGTCATGCACACGACTCGCTCTTCGACCAGAAAGGCGTTCGCCCGCCGGCCCCTAGGCGGACATCACTGCGAGGGCCGATTCGCGGTCCGGATGGATCGCGAGGATCGACGAGAAACCGGTCAGCCGCATCACCTTCTCCACCTCGGGCGCGAGCGAGCAGAGGGCGTACCGGTCGCCGTCTCCCCGAAGGCGCTTGGCCGTCGCGAGCAGCACCCGGAGTCCGCCGCTGCTGATGTAGGGGACGCGGGCCAGGTCGATGAGGACCCGGCGCCCGCCTCCGGTGATCACGCCGTCGAGCGCCTTCTCGAGGGCGGGGGCGGTGGCCGTATCCACGCGGCCGGAGACGGAGAGGACCGCGACTCCCTCCGCCGCTGTCAGATCGAACTCGGTCATACTCCTCGGTCTGATGCAGGATGCTTAAAGTCTGCCGGCGTCCATCTCTGGATTGCTATGGCGACGCGGTCCGGGGGCCGGTTCGAGGAACGGGTGGCGGCCGACCTCGCGGCCCTCCCGCCGCTCCTCGACGCCCTCCAGGCCTGGCTCGCCGGGTGCGCGAGCAGCGAGGAGGTCCAGTTCGACCTGGCCCTCGTCCTGGACGAGGCGTTCACCAACGTGGTCGAGCACGGCTACGGGGGCGCTTCCGGCTCGGTCGCGGTCTGCGCCGCCCTCCGCGACGGCGAGGTCGTCCTCAGGCTGGTCGACGGGGCCCCGGCCTTCGACCCGCTCGCCGCGCCCCGGCCGGAGCTCGCGGACGCGCTCGAGGACCGGGCCGTGGGCGGGCTCGGCGTCCACCTGATCCGGGAGCTGACGGACCGGGCCGAGTACGCCCGCCGTGACGGCCGGAACGTCCTCACCCTTCGCCGATCGCTCGACAGACCACCAGAGTGATGTCGTCGAA
>JADGNL010000038.1 GCA_017883495.1 Methanomicrobiales archaeon
ACGACGTGGTAGATCACCGTGCCCGAGGTCGGCGGCTGATCGACGCCCCGGAGCAGGTGCATCAACACGGTCTTGCCCGCCCCCGAACGGCCGATGATCCCTACGATCTCGCCCTCGCCGATCTCGAAACTGATCTTCTTGAGGGCCTCCGTTCCGTCGAAGACCATGGAGAGGTCCCGTATGGTGATCAATGCGGTCATTGTGATGCGTCCCTACCTGTAAGTGTGGCTCATCTACGATATTACCTTTTATATGCCTTCGGCCGGCCGCGCGGCGAGATCGGCCGCGATCCCGACGACCTGGGCGAGGTCCGTGATCGTCCGGCCGGCCACCGACCGGACGGTCGCCGATCGCTCGCCCGGTTGCTGCAGTGAGAGGACGCCGAGGTCCGCCTCGCGCATGGCCGCGACGTCGTTCTCGCCATCGCCGACCATCACAACCCGGTCGTAGCGTTCGCGCAGCCCGCGGACGATCGCGGCCTTTCCGGACGGGGTGGCCGTGCCGTGGACGCGGTCGTCGGGGATGCCGAGGCGCCGCGTCATGGGCAGGAGCTTCTCGGCCCGGTCCCCCGAGGCGACGTAGACGTCGGCGCCGAGCGCCGACAGGCCCCGGACCGCCTCGACCGCTCCCGGAAACGGCACGCCGCCGGTCGCGATGGTGTATTCGATCCCGGGAAGGGCCAGGTTCACGATCACGCCCGCATTCAGAGCCACGGCAGGCTCGTCCCGGCAGCACGTCCAGACTGCGCGTATGCAGTCCTGGAGGTCGCCGACACGGGCGCGGCGGTCGCCGAAGAGGGCGGTACCGACCTCCTCGGACGAGACCGGCCGGTTCGCGCAGGAGATGGCATAACCGAACCCGTTGGCGACGAGGTAGGCCGAGAGGAGAGTCGCGGCCGACTCGGCCATCACGTCCCGCGGGCGAACGGGGAGCATGGTCAGAACCCGGTCGGGCGACTCCGTGGTCAGGGTCGTGGTCTGGACCTCCGGCATGACCTCCCCGGAGAGCACGTTCTTTGCCGTGCGCCACGTCATGAGCAGGGTTCCGGCCGAGTCGAAGACGACGGCGATCCGCGCGGGGGTCATGTCGGTGATACCAACATCTTTGTACACGGTCTAACATCTAATGATTGACGCTGACATGACGCTCGAGGAGACGGCGGAGGGGATCCGCAGCATGGGGATACGGGGAGCCGGGCGCATCGCCCGGGCTGCGGTCGAGGCGCTCGACGTCCACGCGGCGAGCCTCCCGGCCGCCACGCTCGACGAGTTCCGGGCAGAGATGCGCCGGGCCGCGGACCTGCTCCTCGCGACCCGGCCGACCGCGGTCTCGCTCCCGAACGCGGTCCGGTCCGTGATGCGGACCCTCGAGGCGGACATACCTCTCGATGAGGTGAGGTCGGCGTTCCACGAAGCGGCCCGGGCCTTCATCGCGTCCTCGACGGGGGCGGTCGACCGGATCGGCGAGTTCGGCGCACGCCACATCCGCGATGGCGACGTGGTCATGACCCACTGCAACTCCGAGGCGGCCCTCGCCTGCATCGTCGCGGCCCATCGGCAGGGGAAGGCGATCGAGGTTTTTGCGACAGAGGTCCGGCCGAGGAACCAGGGACTGCTGACGATCCGGCGCCTGAACGACGAGGGGATCCCGACCAATTACATCGTCGACTCGGCGGTCCGCACATTCATCAACGAGGCCGACCTCGTCATCGTCGGCGCGGACGCGATCACCGTGAACGGCGCGGTCGCGAACAAGATCGGAACGGCCCCGATCGCGCTCGCGGCCCACGAAGCCCGCACGAACGTCGTGGTCGCGGCCGAGACCTACAAGTTCGCGCCGCTCACGACCCTCGGCGACCTGATTCCAATCGAGGAGCGACCCGCGGCCGAGGTGCTGCCCGACGAGGTCGCGGCGACCCTGCCGCATGTCCGCGTCCGGAACCCGGCCTTCGACGTGACTCCGGCCGAATACGTGGACCTGATCATCACGGAAGTGGGCGCGATCCCGCCCTCTATGGCCTGGCTCATCATTCGCGACTACCAGGGGTGGTCGATCGAGCAGTTTCACCGGCCGTTCGAGCGAGCCTGAGCCGGGCAGCGGCCCCGGACCCGGGGGAGGTACCGGCTCCTCGCAATCGGGGTGATACTGCCGTTCCGTCGTTTTCCGACCGGGAGAAAGGCATAAACCCTGCACGGGCCAAAAACCCTCAGATCCGGTGAGGACCATGGCCGACCTGTTCGCGACCTACTATTACCACCCCCGCGCCGACACGACTCCCGAGCACGCCGCACAGGCGCTCGCCGAGGAAGAGACGACGGGGACCTGGACCGACATCTCGACCACGACCGACTACATCCGCCGGCTCGACGGCGTCGTGGAGTCGGTCGAGCCCCACGGCACCGGATACGTCACGCGGATCCGGTACCCGCTCGAGATCTTCGAGCCGGGGAACATCGCCCAGTACCTCTCGGTCTTCGCCGGCAACCTCTTCGGGCTCGGCCGACTCGAGACGGTCCGGCTCCTCGACGTCGAGTTTCCCGACACACTCGTGGCCCCGTTCCACGGCCCGAAGTTCGGAATGGAGGGGGTCCGGCGTCTCGTCGGGACCACGAAGCGGCCGCACGTGGGCACCATCATCAAGCCGAAGGTCGGCCTCTCGCCCGAGGATACGGCTCGGGTCGCGTACGATGCCGCGATCGGCGGCGTGGACCTGATCAAGGACGACGAGACCCTGACGAACCAGGCGTTCTGCCCGATTCCCGACCGCGTCGCCGCCGTGATGGGCCGGCTCGACGAAGCGCAGTCCGAGACGGGACGACACGTCCTGTACGCAGTCAACGTCTCGACACGGGCGGACCGGATTCTGGAGAGGGCCGAGATAGCGCTGGAGCACGGCGCGAACATGCTGATGGTCGACGTGCTCACCTCGGGCTTCGATGCGATCCGGGCGCTTGCGGAGGACCCTTCGGTCAAGGTCCCGCTCCACATCCACCGGACCATGCACGCCGCGATGACCCGGAACCCCGAGCACGGTATCGCGATGCGCCCCCTTGCCCGGCTCGTCCGGATGGTCGGCGGCGACCAGCTCCATACGGGCACGGCGTCGGGCAAGATGGGGCACACACCCGTCGACGAGATCCGGGGCGACAACGAGGCCCTGCTCTGCCGCTGCTACGGCCTGAAGCAGGTCTTCCCGGTCTCGTCCGGCGGCCTCCACCCGGGCAAGGTCGCGGCCGAACTCGGAGCGCTCGGCACGGATCTCGTGCTTCAGGCCGGCGGCGGGATCCACGGCCACCCCGACGGCACCGCGGCCGGTGCCCGCGCGATGCGGCAGGCCGTCGATGCTTTCATGGAGGGAATTCCGGCCGAGGAGTACGCGAAGGACCACTACGAGCTCGAGCAGGCGCTCCGGAAGTGGGGGTCCTCGGCGGCACGGTCCTGAGGTGTCGGCACCTAGATGAGCGGCGAGATCCCATTTTTCTTTACATGGACCTCCCGTTTGAGAAGCTCCACGGCAACGGCAACGACTTCGTGCTGATCGACGAGTTCGCCAAGACGGTCGTCCCCGAGGCGATGAAGGCGGAGTTTGCCCGGCTCTACTGCGACCGGCGCTTCGGGATCGGAGGCGACGGCGTCCTCTTCCTCTCGAAGGGCGAGAGCGGGGACCTGCGGATGCGCCTCCTTCAGCCCGACGGATCCGAAGCCGAGATGTGCGGCAACGGGGTCCGGTGCGTGGCGAAGTACGCGGTCGACCGCGGATACTCGGGTGAGGCGTTCGTCGTGGAGACCGGTGCGGGCCCGGTCCCGGTCGAGGCCGGGTACGATGACGACAACATCTTCGAGGCGATGATCGGCATGCCCGATCCGGCCTTCCATCGGTTCGGCATTCCGGCCCTTGGCGAAGGCGAGTATTTCGAGGAGATCGACGGACTCAAGGTCCGCGCCGCGAACACGGGCGTGCCGCACGCGGTCGTCTTCGTCGAAGACCTGGACGGAGTCGACCTTGAGGCCGTCGCACCTGCGATCCGGCATCACCCGTCGTTTCCCGAGGGAGCGAACGTGAACTTCGTCCAGATCACGGGGCCGGCCGCTATCCGGGTCCGGACGTTCGAGCGCGGCGTCGAGGCCGAGACCCCCTCCTGCGGGACGGGCGCGACCGCGTCGGCTGCGATCGCCCACCGGATCGGACTCGTGACCTCACCGGTCGAGGTCGAGACCGAGGGTGGTCCGCTCACGATCGCACTCGGGCGCGACACGACCATGACCGGGCCGGCCGAGACTGTCTTCTCGGGCGTGATCTCTCTCTGATCGTGGTCGGCATCGGGAGGGTACTCGCCCCCCCTCTCCTACCTCGCCCTGCCCGGCACCTCTCTCCGAGTGGTGAGGCCTCTGCTATCAGTGCGCCCTCAACGAGCCTGTCCCATCACGCTGGTTTCCCGCGTAAATCTCGGTGATCGGAGACGAACTCCCAAGCCCGACGGCGCCCACGGCCAGCTCCGTCACCGGACGGACAAGGGTCCGGCAGAGGCATCATCCCGCGGGGGGGTGCGAGGCGCAGAGCCACCGAGTGGAGGGGGGCGGCGATACGCCCCCCGGCCTTTTGAGTTGCCACAGTGTTGCCAAACGGGCTTTGTTGCAAATCGGTCAGGGACGTGGGCCGACCCTGACGATGAGGGAGAGGGGGCCGCCTCGCTTCAGCGCGACCGCGACGCCTCGACCCGGGGGCCGAGCACGGTCCAGAGCCAGTCCGCGAACTCGCGGAGGTTCTTGGTCTGGATGTAGACCTCCCCTGGCCCTTCGATCTCGGTCACGAAGGCCTCGCCCGAGAGGATCGTGTCCTTCCAGGTGCCGAACTTCCGGACCTGATACCGGCAGGTATCCGAGAACCCGACCAGGTGGAAGTTGTCGACCGTGAGCCGCTCGCCGGCCGCGAGGACATGCCGATCGATCGCGCCGAAGGTGTTGATGAAGAGCAGCCCGGTCCCCGTGACCTTGATCATGAAGAGGCCGTTGCCGAAGAGCCCTTTCGTGAACCCCTGCCACTGCACGTCGAGGTTCACGCTCGACTCGGATGCGACGAAGGCCGACTTCTGGATGATGAACCCGTGGTCGGGCCGGACCTCGAGGACGTCGATATCCCCGACCGGGGCCGAGACGAGTCCCACCTCGCCTCCGCCGGCCTGAGCGGTGAAGTCGACGACGAAGAACGACTGCCCGCCGACCACCGAGGTGAGCAGGGAGCCGAGCAGGCCCTTCTGCCGCATCCGGGTGTTGACCTGGATGTTGGGCGTCATATAGGTCATCGCTCCGGCTTCGGCCACCACACCCTCTCCGGGCTCGAGGCGAACGACGGCCATTGCGTAGGACGGTTTGTACTTGATCTCGTACTGCATGGGAGAACTCCTGGTGAAGAGTGGTGCGGTGCAGGGAGATAAAAATGGGGGGACCGCGACCGCGGCCCCCGAAGAAATCTACGGAGCCCGGGGCGCCTGTCCTGGCAGAAACCCGCCCCTCATTTGGCGTCGCCGTCGTCCGGGCCGTCGGCGGAGATCGGGGCCGTACGGGGGCTCTCCTGCGCGGAAAGCTCTTCCGCCGCGACGTCCCAGACCTCGAGCACCTCGTCCACCTCCTCTGACGCCGCAGCGTCCTCGCCCGGCTCGAGTTCGAGCCGTTCTATGCCGCCGCTCCGGGCGACGAGCAGCCGGCGGACGTCCCAGGGCTCGTGGAGCCGGAGCTCGCGGCCATAGTAGACCTGTGAGGCGAGCGCGAGGGTCGCATACCGGCCCGGCGCGACCTCGAAGAGGACCCCCGCGACGTACCGGCGAACGTACCACCGCAGCTCCGAGACGAGCGAGAGCCCCGACGAGAGGGTCGCCACCTCGACCGCGACACCGAACGGCGAACGGCGGGGGTGGTAGAAACGAAGTGCCCGCCGGCTCGTTTCGGAGTCGAGCAGGATCTGAAAGAGGTCGAGCCCCTCTTTGGGGAGAAAGAGGAGGCGCATGGCGCGCCCCTAGCGGTACATCCGGTCGTCGCTGTTCGTGTCCGCCCGGACCTTCGCGACCCCGGCGAGGAAGTCCGCGTGCGTGACCGAGAGCGCTTCGCGGCGGACCGCGATCATCCCGGCCTCGCGGCAGACGGCCTGGAGCTCGGCCCCCGAGAACTCCTCGGTCTGCTCGGCGATCCGGTCGAGCCGGACGTTGACCAGGTGCATCCGTCCGGAGTGGATCCGCAGGATCTCGTAGCGGGATGCCGAGTCCGGGAGCGGAATCTCGATCACGCGGTCGAACCGGCCGGGCCGGAGCAGGGCCGGGTCGAGCATGTCCACGCGGTTCGTTGCGGCCATGATCCGGACGTCGCCGCGCGTGTTGAACCCGTCCATCTCGGCCAGGAGCTGCATGAGCGTCCGCTGCACCTCGGCCGAGCCGGAGGTCCCGTCGTTCGTGCGGGTGGATCCGACCGCGTCGATCTCGTCGATGAAGACGATCGAGGGGGCCCGCTCGCGGGCGAGCGCGAAGAGCTCGCGGACGAGCTGCGCGCCCTCGCCGATGAACTTGTGGACGAGCTCCGAGCCGGACATCCGGATGAAGGTCGCGCGCGCCTCGTGCGCGACGGCCTTCGCGATCAGGGTCTTGCCCGTCCCGGGCGAGCCGTGGAGGAGGATTCCCTTCGGCGGTTCGACCCCGATCCGCTCGAAGATCTCGGGCTTGGTCAGGGGGTACTCGACGGCCTCGCGGACCTCCTCGATCTGCGCAATGAGCCCGCCCACCTGCTCGAAGGTGACGTCGGGCGATGCCTCGAGCTCCATGACCCTGACACGGGAGTCGTAGATGTTGCCGACGACGCGGACGACCGAGAGGGAGTTGTTGACCGCGACCTTCGTGCCGGGCTTGATCGTGCGGTAGAGGTCCTCGTCGACGTGGGTCAGGTACTCCTGGTTGTTCCCCTGCTGCCGCAGGTAGATCTCACCGTTGCCGAGCATGTCCACCACGACCGCGACGAAGAGCGGCATCCTCTTGAGCTGATTGTTCTCCTTGCGCAGATGGGCGTTCTCCTTCTGCAACATGTCGAACTTCATCTTCAGATCAAGATACTGGGCCTCCATCTGCTGAAGCTCCAGCTGGAGGTTGATCTCGCTCCGCGGGTGGATGTTGTTCAGCACGGTGTCGTCCATATCAAGATATGATGAGGAGTCAAGACATTTATGTGGTGTGGAAGTGATAATTCGGGCGCGAGGAATCGGAAAAGGGGCCGGCACCGGTCCGCTGCTCGTGACGGACGCCCCTCTCTCGTTTCTGGGCGGGGTTGATCCGGCGACGGGAATGGTGATCGAGGCGGGACATCCCCTTCACGGACAGTCGATCGCGGGCCGTGTCCTCGTCTTCCCGCACGGGAAGGGCTCGACCGTGGGCTCGTACGTCCTCTACGGGCTCGCCCGGAACGGGGTCGCGCCGGCCGCGATCGTCAACGAGGAGGCCGAGACGATCATCGCGGCCGGGGCGC
>JADGNL010000236.1 GCA_017883495.1 Methanomicrobiales archaeon
CGGGCACGGTCGTCGCGGACGGCGTGGCCTCGACCGTCGGGGTCGTGCTCGGCGGAGACGTCGTCGTGACCGTCGCGGCGGTGGCCTGGGTCGCCGTCCGCTCCGTTGTCGGCCTCGCGGTCGGGGCAGCGGTGGTCGCGTGGGTCGCGGGCGTGGTCGCGGGGGCGGCCGTCTTCAGCGTCGGCGTCCGCGTCGGTGTCCGGGTCGCGGTCGGGGAGGCGGTCGGCGTATGGGGCGCCGGGTCCTGCGTCGGCCGCGAGGCGACGGTCGTGACGGTGGGGGGAGTCCCGTTGGTCGGCGCGGGCGAACCTGCGGCCGGCCAGCTCGGGGACGCCGGGGCCGTCGTCTCCGTCGTCTCGGTCGCGCGGGTCGTGACGTAGGCGGACGGGGCCGCCGTCGACGCCGGCGAGACTGTGGTCGAGACCGCCGTCGTCGACACGAGCTCGAAATACACTGGCGGCGTCGCGGTCGGGGTGGCGGTCGGCTCCGTCGTTGCCGTGGTCACGACGGTCGGCTCGGGCGTCGGCGTCGCCGGCGTATCGGCTTCGGCGGGCGACGTCATCGGGGTCCCGGCCTCGTCCGGCAGGAGCGGGACGCCCGTGAGCGTGGCCGCGGGGGTCGTGTTCCCGGCGGAGGACGATGCGTCCGTCCCGCGATGCATGAAGGCGGTGATCTCCGGCGGCAGGAGGGGCGCGGCGAACCCCACGACGAAGAGTGCGATGCACGCCACGACACCGAGCCCTATCAGGCCCCTGAAGATACGTTCGTCATTCATCGCGCCGTGATGGGCGCACGAGGGGATTAAGGTTGCGACGGGACCGAAAAAATTCTTGATTCTCGCCCCTCGCACACCCGCCCGAAGCCGTTGCCCAGCGGCTTCTCCGGCCGCGTGGCCTGCGCGTCGAATCCCGGCGAGGTCATGGCGGCGTTCCCGGGCCAGGGCATCTGCTCGTTCTTCACGTTCGTGCTCGAGAAAGCCCCGGCCCGATCCGCGGCCTTCAGCGCCGGCGCTCGAACGCGATCGTGCCGGGCGCGCCCCCGGCGCCGATCGGTATGAACCCGCTCTTCGCGAGCACGCGCCGGGACGCCGCGAAGGACGGGTACGTGTACGCGACGATCCGCTCGACGTCCGGGTCCTCGAACCCGAACGCGACGAGCGCGGCCACGGCCTCGGTGGCGAGGCCGCGCCCCTGATACTCCTCGAGGACCGAGTACCCGAGCGCGAACCGGTCGGGGGCCTCGCGGGTGAGCCCGCCGTTCCCGACGAGGACCCGTTCGCCGTCCTCGACGAGGACCCAGTAGAACCCGGCGAGGACCGGGCCGTCGGGGTCCGAGGCGAGCGAGATGAACTGCCTGAGGGTCGCGTCGTCCATCATCGGCGGCGGCCAGGTCTCGGGGACCCGGGCGCCGAGTATGGCGGCGAGCGATGCGCGGTCCTCGAGGTCCCGGCGGAAGAGGTCGGGGGTCCCGAGGGCGAGCTCGAGCCGGGCCGTGAGAATGCGCAGATTCATGCCGCAACCGTCGGCGTCCGCGGCAAAAAAGAGATCTCCTCTCCCCCGGGATGGCCATGCCGGATGACAGCCGACCTCACGGGAACGTTCGGGGACTAAAAACGGGCAGAGCAGATATCTTCGGACCGGGTAGTGCACGGGAGTGAGGGCCACGCCCCCCGCACGGGAGATCATCATGGCAGACAGAGACGACGACAAAAGTTCGCACAGGGGCTTCGCCGCGATGGACAAGGAGAAGCGCGAGGCCATCGCCCGCAAGGGCGGCGAGGCATCGCGCAGGAACGACGACAAAAAATCCTCGAGCTCGTCGAGCGCCCGCACCGGCTCCGAGGGCGGCCCGTGCCGCCACGAGTCGGGCGGGTTCTCGGAGTGGCGCCGACGACGAGAAGGGCAGCGGAGGGGGCTCGACAAAGGAGCGAACCGCTTCCAGGGGCGGCGAGCACTCCCACGGCGGGCACGGCGGCTCCTCCTCCGGCAGCCGGGGCAGCCGGGACCGAACGCATCGGCTCCATCCACCCCTTTTTCGTCCCGGCGCCCCGCAACGTTTTTCCGTCCCGTCCGCTCAGTGAGAGCGACGCCCCCATGGACGAGCACGAGCACGCGGCCGGCGGAGACGAGCACGGGGCCACGGTCGCCTCGCTCCGGGCCGCGATCCTGATCACGCTCCTGATCTTCGGCGTGGAGGTGGCCGGCGGGTACGTCTCGGGCTCGCTCTCCCTCGTCTCGGACGCGGTGCACATGCTCGGCGACCTCTTCGCCCTGCTCCTCTCGCTCGCGGCCGTGGTCCTCGCGCGGCAGCTCCCGACCAGCGCCCGGACGTACGGCTTTCACCGGGCCGAGGTGCTCGCGGCGTTCGTCAACGGGCTCGTGCTGATCGCCGTGACCGCCGGGATTCTCTACTCGGCGGTCGGCAGGTTCCGCTCGCCGACGGCGATCGAGGCCCCGATTATGCTCGTCGTCGCGGCCGTGGGGCTCGTCGCCAATCTCGTCGTGATCGCCCGGCTCCGCGGGCACGGCGGCCTCGGCATCCGGAGCGCGCTCCTCCACGTGGCGAGCGACGCGCTCTCGTCGGTGGCCGTTGTCGGCGCGGGCGTCGTGATCCTCTTCACGGGCCTGACCGTGGTCGACCCCGTGCTGAGCGTCCTGATCGGGCTCCTGGTCCTCGCTTCGGCCGTCCGCCTGCTCCGCGAGACCACGGCCATCCTGCTGCAGTTCACCCCGCCCGGTCTCGACCTCGAGGCCGTGATCGGGGCCATGGAGGAGACCGACGGGGTCGACGCCGTCCACGACGTCCACGTCTGGGCCCTGAGCTCGGACCTGTACGTGCTCGACGGCCACGTGGTCACCGGGGCGGCGGAGATGCGGGAGGTCGAGGCGATCAAGACGGCGATCAAGAACCGTCTCCGCCGGATGGGGATCGCCCACGTCACCCTGGAGTTCGAGGCGATCCCGTGCGAGGGGTGCGTGATCGAGAACCCCGACCTCGACGCGCCGCTGGCTACGCCGCCTCAGTCGAAGTAGCCCGAGCCCCGCACGATCTCATCGGCCGGGAGGAAGGTCGCCTCCACGATGCTCGCGCCGGTCTCCTCGAGGAACTGCCGCACCACGCGGTACCCGATCGCCATGCCGGCGAAGTCCGGCAGCCCGGGCCGCTCCCCGCCCATCGCGGCCGCGCGGTCGCCGTAGACGTACATGCGGGTCGTGCCGAAGCCCCGCTCGTCGAGGGCGGCCCCGATCGCCTCGCGGGCGCGCGAGAGGCCGTCCTCGTCGATCTCGGTGACGTAGTACCCGGCCGTCGCCTCGCCGTAGAGCTCGGTGGCGAAGGCCTCGGCCATCCCCTCCATCACGATGTGCTCGGCCACGGAGAGCTCGGCGGGGTTCCAGGGAAAGAGCGCGAGGCGGACGTTGTGGTGGCACTCGTGGGCGAGCGTCGCCTGGATCCGCGCCATGTTGTACTCGTTCGGCTCGGCGTAGAGCAGCATCGCGTACCCGGGCACGCTCCCGATCCC
>JADGNL010000039.1 GCA_017883495.1 Methanomicrobiales archaeon
CGGATCAGAGGTGCGGGCCCCGAACGGATTGGTCTTTCCCCCCGCCGTTCGAACGATTCCGGAAAATGTATCAACCCCAAAGCAGATGCATCTACATCCGACCATAAGGTGCAATACGATGCCCCGTCTCCTCGCCGTGCAGCCGGAAGAAGGGCTCCAGCCCCTCCTCGAGGAACTCCGCCGGCGCGGCTTCGCCGTCGACGACGGCGACGGCGAGACGGCCGACCTCCGCCGGTACGACGTGGTCCTCGTTTCGCAGGCCGGTACGCCACCGGCGTTGCCGGACGGCGAGGGGCCGATCCGCATCCTCCCGAACTGGATCGACGGCGATGCCGTCGAATGGGCCTCGCGAATCGCGAGGATGGCGGAGGAGCGGAGCCGGCGGCGCCTCCTCTCGTGCGTGCTCGAGACCTCGCCCGACCTCGAGGCCTGGATCGGGCCCGGCGGCGACTGCCAGTACATCTCGCCGTCGTGCGAGGACCTGACCGGATACGCGCCCGAGGCGTACATGGCCGACCCGGCCCTCCTGGTCCGGTGCGGCCACCCCGACGACCAGGACCGGCTCCGCGCCTCGATCTTCGGCGACGGCACCATCGCCCAGACCTTCTGCTGCCGCGTCCTGACGCGAAACGGCGAGATCCGGCGGATCGTGCACCGCTCGATCCCGTGCCAGGACGAAACCGGAGAACCGATCGGGGTCCGGGTTCATCAGCAGCGCGCTCCGGACGAGGACCCGACGCACGAGGTCCAGCGTCTGCGCAGCCTGCTCGGGCAGACCGAGGGGGACCGGGCCCTGCTCACGGCCGTGATCGAGTCGCTCCCGGTGGGGGTGATCGCGATGGGCGGGGCCGGCGAGCTCCTGGTCGCGAATCCGGCCGCCGTTCCGTACCTCGAGCAGGTCCGCGGCGCCCCGCTCCCGGCCGAGGCCTATCTCGGGCACTACCGGGAGCTCGAGCGGCAGCTCCACGGATCCGACGGCCAACCCCAATACCTCCACCTCACGGCCGGGCCGCTCGCCCGGACGGGCCACCGGATCTTCGGCGCGGTCGGCGCGATCCAGGACATCACCCATACCCGGGCGTCGGCCCAGGCCCGGCGGCGGGAGCTGGCCGAGTCCAAGCAGCAGGTCTGGCGGCTCGAGGGAGCGAACACGGACCTCGTCCTCCGGCTCGAAGCCCTGGAGTCCCGGCTGGAGGAGCTCGCGCGGAGTCCGCCGGCGCCGTCGGCCGAAGCGGCGGGGGCCGCGCTCCCCCTCCCGGCCGAGATCGCGGCGGCGACGGCACCCATCGACGGGGCGGCGATTCTCGCAGCCGTGTCCGATCAGGTCTGGGTCCTGGACGCCGAGCTCCGGTGTCGGTACGTCAATCCGGCCGGCGCGGCCGCCGCGCGACGGCGGGCGAGCGGCCTGGTCGGACGGCCCTGGTCCGAGATCCGGCTCGCCTCGGGGCTCGTCACGGAGATCGCCCGCAGGTCGTCGACGGCCCTCGTCGAGGGGATCGAACGGACCGGGATCTGGACCGACGGGGTCGAGGGAACGCCCCAGATCTGCCACTACGCGGTTCGACGGATCGTCGATCCCGACGGTACGCTCGGGGTGCTCGTCACGATCCGGGACGGCACGCTCCTCCGGCGGCACGTCGAGGAGCGCACCCGCAGTACGGCGCGGCAGGAGCGGCCGCAGGCGATCCTCCGCGCGATCCTGGACCGGATGCCGGTCGGCGTCGTGATCGCCGAGGCGCCGTCCGGACGGGTGCTCTTCCGGAACCCCGGCTTCGCCGAGATCTGGGGCGAGACCGTGCCGTCGCCTGCGCGGCTCGAGGAGTACGGCGTCTGGACCGGTATCGGGACGGCCGGGGCCCCGTACGGAGCGCTCGACTGGCCCCTCGCGCGGGCGGTCGGGACCGGCGAGCGGGTCCGCGACGAGGAGATCGGGGTGCTCCGCGACGACGGGAGCCGGACTGTCTACAGCGTCAGTGCCGGTCCGATCCTCGACGGGGAGGGAACTGCGTACGCCGCGGCCGCGACCTTCATCGATATCACGGCCCGGCGGACGGCCGAGGACGCGGTCCAGGGGAGCGAGGAGCGGCTTCGGCTCGCGGCCGGGTCCATCCCCCAGGTCTTCGCGATCTACGACCGGTCCGGCCGGTATCTCTTCGTGAACGAGGCAGGCACCCGGTTCGTCGGGCGAGAGGCGAGCGAACTGGTCGGCAGGACGGACGAGGAGGTATTCGGCCCCCGCAACGTCCCGGCCTGGTCCCGCCTCGTGCAGGAGACGATCGTCACGCTGAAGGAGAAGGAGGGCGAGTTCCGCGTCGCCGGCGCCGACGGGAGCGAACGGGTCCTCGTCGCGTCGTGCCTCCCCCTGCTCCAGGAGAACGACGAGTGCGGCGAGGTGCTGCTGATCGGCCACGACGTGACCGGCGAGCGCCGAGCTGCGGCCGCCCTCGAGGAGTACGCAGCCGAGCTGGCGCGGTCGAACGACGACCTGCAGCAGTTCGCGTACGTGGCGAGCCACGACCTGCAGGAGCCGCTCCGCAGCATTGTCAGCTTTGTCCAGCTCCTCGAGCGCCGGTATAAGGGACGGCTCGACGACGACGCGGACGAGATGATCGGGTACATCGCCGAGGGAGGAAACCGCATGCAGGCCCTGATCAACGACCTCCCCGCCTTCTCGCGGGTCTCGACGC
>JADGNL010000237.1 GCA_017883495.1 Methanomicrobiales archaeon
ACAATCCGCGAGACCGGCAGGCAGAACGAGGGCGCTCGCTTCGAGATCCTGGTTCCACCCGGCCTCTTCCGGCCGGGCTGAGGCGCCGTATTCCAGAGCCGGCGCGGGCGGAAGGGGGAGAAGCGGCCGGCCCGTGCGCGCCGCGAACGCATTCGTGAGCATGGTATAGAAGAGACGCTGGGGTCGTGGGTCGTGCCTGAATCGCTCGGGCTCGCGGGAGAACGCATCGTGCACGTGCGGGTAGTTTGCGGCAAGGAAAGCGCTGAAGGCGGCGCTCTCGAGCATTGCGTCGCTCGACTCGATTCCCGGCAGACCGTGGAGGAGTTCGTGCCAGCAGCGGAGTGTAAGCACCTCCTCGGTCTCGGTCCCGAAGACCGCGACCGAGCACCGCGATCCCGCAGCTCCGCCCGCGACTCCCTCGATCGGGTAATCGATCGCTGAGAAGATGAGGATGGTCCTGTCTCCGAGCGGGAAGGGTATGCCGTGCCAGTCGCGCCAGATGTGCCAGTTCACGTTCTCGCGAGGCTCCCCGAATTGGAACCCCCAGATCGTCGACGGTACTCCCTCGAGCACCCGGCGGACGAGGGCGTGGTCGAGACGGCCCGGGGCGAGCACTGTCATGGGTATGGGGCCGGACTGCGCCCCTTGCAGAACCCGGCGAAGGAAGCGATCGAGCATTATAATCCCTCTCGTCAGCAGAGGGGAAACGACTGCCGCCCGGCATCCGGCCCGGGATGCACCGGGCCATGGCGCATCCTGGCGGCTCTGCCAGGCGCTCCTGAAAGGCGGAATTGCACGGAATCACCAGGATCTCGTCAAATCGTTTTTCTATTGCCAATTCCGACGCCATCTGCCCCTCAACAACAGTTTTTTCCCTGATGAAGAAGATGGATCAGCTGTATTCCGTTAATCTTCCCGAACGCCGCGATGCGCCACGGTAATGGTCCGGGTGCGCCGGTTCCCCAAAACTCTCCCCTGATCCCACATCCATCTCGAGGTGTTCAATAGTGGTATGGCTCAAATGCGTGCGTCCGCAACGAACCTGCGGCGATGAGGTCGTCGAGGAGCCGATCTTCATCAACGCCAAGGATATCTACGCGTACCTGATCCGGCACAGGGCCGGGCAATATTTCCTCCTCTGCGGTACAATCGAGCAGCCCGACTATCTGACTGTCAGGGCCTTCTCGAGCGAAGAGGAGGCAGAACAGTGTGTGACCGCGATCCTTGATCAGGCCGACTACACCCTGCTCGATCCGAAGCAGATCGTCGAGGAGAACAGGCAGATCGTGGCCGAAACCTATGAACAGATGGCCGAGGAAGAAGGGCTCGCCTCAGAGTCTGTCTGATCGGACGGTGCCTCCACTCCCACTTTTTTCCACCGCTCTTCCCACGCCACCCCATATCTTCATCACTGCGTTTATGGGCAGCCCCGCGCAATGATATGCAGGAGACGCAGTCATGTGCATCGCGGTACCGGGCGAAGTAGTCGAGATCCTGGACTCGGAACGGGGAGTCGTCGACTACGGGGACCTCCGACAGGAGGTCCGAATCAACCTGATCGAGGACCTGAAGGTCGGCGAGTGGGTCCAGGTTCACGCGGGCTGGGCGATCGGCCGCATCTCGAAAGAGAAGGCGCTCGAGAACCTGGAGACGATCCGCGAGGTCTACGACCTGGTCTACGGCGAGGCCTGACCTCTTCTTTGAGAACATGCACGAGTCCGGAATCGCCTACGACCTCTACGCGACTGCGCGCCGAGCCGCGATCGAGAATAGCGCGACGCGGGTCGTCCGAATCGGGGTCGAGTGCGGCGAGCTGGCGATGGTCAACCCGGAGCAGGTACGGTTCCTCTTCTCGGTCATGGTCGAGGGCGACCCGCTCTTCGCGGGGACGGAGCTTGATATGGCCACAGTCGCGCCGGTCATGACCTGCGCCTGCGGCGGATACGAGGGCAGCGATCTGTACGTCTGCCCCGGTTGCGGCAGGCTCCCGACCGTGGTGAAGGGGCGAGAGATCGTGGTGACGTCCTGCGAGATCGACGTCGAGGATGTGCCGGCGTGACATCGGTACGCTGGGGTGGTAACTGATGAAGGTGGAGCTGATGCACGGCGCGGGTGGCGAAGTCATGAACGAGCTGGTCTCGATCCTGACGCGCATCTCGCATTGCAACGCGGGCGGGATCGGGCTCGAGGCCCTTGACGACGGGGCAGTGGTCCCGATCAACGGCGCGAACGTGGTCTTCACGACCGATTCGCACGTGGTCCGCCCGATCTTCTTCCCGGGCGGCGACATCGGCCGGATCGCGATCGCGGGCACTGTGAACGACCTGGCCGTGATGGGAGCGCGCCCGATTGCGCTCTCGTGCGGGATGGTGATCGAGGAGGGGTTCGAGATCGCCGACCTCGAGCGGATCGTCGCGTCCATGGACGAGGCCCTCGGCGAGGCGGGCGCGGCCCTTGTTACGGGGGACACGAAGGTCGTCGAGCGCGGTTCGCTCGACGGTATCGTGATCAACACGGCAGGGATCGGGGTGGCCGACCGCGTGGTCCGCGACTCTACCCTGATTCCAGGTGACCGAATCATCGTGACGGGCACGCTCGGCGACCACGGGCTTGCGATCCTCGCCCACCGCGAAGGGTTCAACCTCGGCGAGCAGCTCCGCTCGGACGTAGCGCCGGTCTGGCCGCTCGTCGAACGCGCGCTCGCTGCAGGCGAGGTCCACGCGATGAAGGACCCGACGCGCGGCGGCTTCGCGGCCGCGATCAACGAGATGGCGCGGAAGAGCGGCGTGGGCGTCGTGATCGACGAGATCTCGCTTCCGCTCCGCCGCTCCGTCGTCTCGGCAGCCCGCCTCCTCGGAATCGACCCGCTTCAGGTCGCGAACGAGGGCAAGGTCGTCATGGGCGTTCCGGCAGCCGACGCCGAGGCCGTCCTCGCGGCGATCCGATCGCATCCGCTCGGGGCAGAGGCTGCGATCGTCGGGACAGTGATCGAGGGATCGCGCGTGGTCATGGCCACGACGGCTGGCGGAAGCCGGTTCATCGAGCCGCCCATGGGCGATCCGGTCCCGCGGGTATGCTAGACCTGGTTCTCCGGAACGTTCGCCTGCCCGGGGGTCGCGTGGTCGACCTCGGGGTCGAGGACGGCCGGGTCGCCCGAACCGTCGGGCCCGCCGCCGAGACAATCGACTGCGCCGGGCTTGTGGTTCTTCCCGGCGCGATCGACATGCACGTGCACCTCCGCGGCGGAGCCCAGGCATACAAGGAGGACTGGGAGTCCGGCACGCAGAGCGCGCTCGCGGGTGGGGTCACGGTGGTCGTGGACCAGCCGAACACGGTTCCGCCCTTAGAGACGGTCGAGGCGTTCGAGGCGCGGGTCGAGGAGGGGAAGCGTCGGAGTCGGTGCGGCTTCGGGATCAACGGAGCCGTGACGCCGGACGCGGATCTCGAGGGGCTGCACGGGGCCGGTGCGCTCGCCTTCGGCGAGACCTTCGCCGCGTCCTCGAGCTACGGCGAGGCGATAGGCGACACGGTCCTCGCGACCGCGTTCAGGCGTATCGCGGCGCTGGATGCCCTCGCGACCCTCCATCTGGAGGACCCGTTGCCGGGGATGCCCGAGTCCCTCGAGGAGCACGACCGCCTCCGGCCCGCCATCGGCGAGGAACGCGCACTCCAGCGTGTCCTTGCGCTCGCTCCCTCCGGGCTCCGCCTCCATTGCTGCCACCTGACCTCGCCCGGCGCCATCCGGTGCGCCCGATCGGCAGGTGCGACGGTCGAGGTGACCCCGCACCATCTCCTCCTCGATCGCGAGGGGTTCGCTCCCCGCGACGGGCGCG
>JADGNL010000238.1 GCA_017883495.1 Methanomicrobiales archaeon
CGTTCGCGACCGTGATAGGGCCGCTCGTCGAGGTCCCGGTCCTGATCGGTCTCGTGAACGTCGCGCTCTGGCTCAAGCGAAGGTGGTATGCGGATGCGCCGCCCGCGACATGCGCCGTCGACCAGGGAGTGATATGATACGCGTCCTCTTCATCTGCACGCAGAATGCGGGCCGGTCGCAGATGGCCGAGGGCTACCTCCGGGGTCGATACGGTGACCGGTTCGAGGCCTTCAGTGCCGGCACGGTCGCCTCCACGATCAACCCGCTCACGGTCCGGGTGATGGCCGAGCTCGGGATCGACATCTCCGCTCAGCACTCGAAGGACCTCGGCGCGTACATCGGCCAAGAGATGGATATCGTGGTCACGGTCTGCGACGCTGCGGCAGCCGTATGCCCGATCTTTCCCGGAGCGAAGAGAACGATCCACGCGAGCTTCCCCGACCCGGGCGCCGCAACCGGTACGGAGGAGGAGCGGCTGGCCGCCTTCCGATCGATCCGCGACGAGATCGCGATCTGGATCGATGCGACCTTCGGATATGCGGCACACGACTGAACCGCCGTCGAGCCGTAAGATCCAGCTGTCGGGGAGGTACGGCGTTGCTGCGCTTCATTTTTTTGGGCGGTGGCACAAACCTGTAAGCATGACATCCGAACGCTCCGTCCGGGCGGTCGCCGAATTCAACGACGGCTTTTCTTGTTCGCAGGCGATCTGCCGGGTCTACGGCGAGGAGTACGGCCTCTCTCCGGCCGACGCCAGTCGGGTCGCGGCCGGGTTCGGCGGCGGCGTCGCGAGGACAGATCACCTGTGCGGCGCGGTCTCGGGGGCCGTGATGGTCCTGGGCCTCGCGCTGGGCGGGATCCGCGGGGACGACAGCGCCGCAAAAGAGGCGACGTACGCCGCCGTGCAGGAATTCCTCGTTTCGTTCGAGTCCGCTCACGGCTCGGTCTCCTGCACGGAGCTCCTCGGCTTCAATCTCGGAGTCCCGGCGGAGGCGGCCGCTGCCCGCGAGGCCGGCGCCGTTCCGCGCGTCTGTCCGGCCCTGGTGGAGTCGGCGGGCGTGCTCCTCGAGCAGGTCCTGGCACGCCGCGCGTGAACCGGTGCTCCGGGAGATCCCACTCTCCGACGAAGCTGGAGCTCCGTCATTCACGTCCCCCTGACCGCGGATGATAGGAAATACTGCCCTTCCGGCATCAGCGAAGGGCGTCGGGGTCGCAGCCACAGGTGTGTCCGACCGGCCGAAGATGACGCTGTTCCGTCCGTGCGCACGCGTCGCAGAGATACACGACGCCGTGGTGTGAGTGGACGGCCCTGATGAAGGAGGTCCCGTGAGACCCGCAGAGAGTGCAGCGCATATGTGACGGCTCCTGTGGCCGTTTTCGTCTGATCGCATCTTGGGGCTCGGCGATCGTTAAATTTCCGGTGCCGCAGGGACCGTCGACGGGTACCGCTTTGTCTCGCGCCTTCCCCGGGTACCTGGAGGAGACGGTACCGGCAGGGTTATGGCGTTCCGGACGAATTCGCTCTCATGGTAACCATCCTCGTCGCGTACGCCTCGAAGAGCGGCGCGACGGCCGAGATCGCGGGCTGGATCGGCGAGGCTCTTCGACGTGCCGGAGCAACGGTCGACCTCCGGCCGGCCAACGACGTCATGACCCTCGAGGGGTTCGACGCCATCGTGATCGGCGGCCCGCTCTACATGGGAAAGGTGCTCAAACCCGTCCCGGCTTTCTTCTCGCGCCACCGGGCCGCGCTCGCCGGCAAACCCGTCGCGGTCTTTATCGCGGGCTCGTCGCTCGGCAAAGACGACCCCAAGGCAGACGAGCATGGACGGACGGTCGCCGAGGCTCCCGCCAATGGTGTCCCCGTTGTCGCGGTCGGCCTTTTCGGCGGTCGGTTCTCATCCCGGAACGTGCCCCTGATCGGGCGGTTCCTCACGAGCGCGGTGAAGGAGGAGGACACGCGCGATCGGGCCGCGATCGAGACCTGGGCCGGAGCGCTCCCCACGCGCCTCGGCCTCTGATCACTCCTCGGACTCGGCCGGTTTCGAGAACAGGACGTCCCAGTTGTACGCGACGAGCAGGAGTACGAAGAGCAGCAGCGGCAGGTCGATCGCGAGGAGCCGGCCGATCCCCGTGTGGCCCACGAGCAGGTTGTAGAGCCCGTGGATCATGACCGCGACCGTATACAGGCCGAAGAGGATCGAAGGCAGGGACCGACGGCTGAACCCGTAGGTCAGGAAGATCCCGTAGCCGATGATCGCGGTCATGCACCCATGCATCACCGAGGTAGTGATTCCGCGCATCACCGCGTACGCGACGGCCCCGGCGCCAACGAGCTCGAAATGGGTCACGAAGACGTAGTTCTCCAGGATCGCGAAGCCGAAGCCCGATGCCATGGCGAGCACGAGCAGTTCTTTCGAGTACCTCTTCCCGAACGCGAGCAGGAGGATAAAGAGCGGAAGAGCCTTCACGAACTCCTCCACGACCGGCGCCATGGTCACCTCGGGCACCACTGCGCTCGAGGCGAAGGCGATGTAGAGATTGTAGTTGATGTAGTAGGAGATCACGCCCGCAGTCAGGCCCCAGACCAGGAACGCGAGGACCCGCCGCTGCCCGCCCTCGAGGAAGACGAGGAGAAAGAAGAGCGGCAGGGAGGCCGCGAGGTAGAACTCGAGGATCATGGTGCGGCCTCCTTCGAGTACGTGAGGTACGCGATAGCGAAGAGCGAGAACGTGACCGCTGCCAGCGCCCCGGCCTCTTTCACGACCCACGGCGGGTCGGGGAGAGTGGAGTTCAGGGAGTTGCAGATGTGCGCGATCACGCACACGACAGTGGCCGCGAGAAGGATCGGGTGACGGTGGACCGACCGGAGCAGGGCCGTCGAGAGGAGCGCGGCGGAGAGTGCGAACATGGCGAGCGTGGTCATGGTCTTCGCGTTCGGACCGAGTACGGCGACCAGCCAGAGTCCGGCCGCGAGGAGGGGGAGAGCAATCGGGGCCGCGGCCCACAACGGGAGGCGGTTGCGCGGGAGCCCCTCCTGGAACCCGGCGATCAGGAAGAGGAAGACCCCCGCGAACCCGAGGTCGGCGACGGTCGGATAGTTCAGCCCCTCGCCGATCAGGATGAAATAGGCGTACCAGAACGTATTCGCGAGGGTCCACGTCGCCCCGGCGAACACCCCGTGGGCGAGCAGCATATCCGGCCCCCGGCGATAGTAGGACCAGGCGGCGGCCCCCGCGGCGGCCATGCTCGCCGTGAGCTGGACTGCGTTGCCGATGTCGGTGTATACGGACGGCATCTGCCCGTGCTGGAGCACGACGTAGGCGACGAGCCCGACCGATACTGCGAGGAGGAACCAGAGCGCGCCGCGGAAGAGTGAGTCCGAGTACCGCGACGCACCTGAGACGTTCACGATCTGATCGTGGGTCCTCCCAGGCAAAAACAATCACCCTGACCGGCACCAATAACCGCATCCGCGAGAGAGATCGATCTGGATCGGAGCCTCGAGATCATGGCGACGGAATACCTCTCGCGGATCAGGGCGGCCGGCGCCGAGGTGCTCCCGTTTCTGGGCCCCGGCCTGATCCTCGGGATGTCGTCGGCCGGGTGGGTCGGGGTCCTGGTCTTTCTCTCCCTCGGTGCCGAGTTCGGCTACGCCCTCCTCTGGGCAGTCGCCGGCGTCATCATCTACAAGTATGCCTTTACGACCGGAATCGCGCGGTACACGGTCGCGACCGGTGAGAACATCTATGCGGGACTCCGGCGGTTCCCGGGCCTCGGCAAATGGGAGGTGCTCTTCATCGGTGCTATCTACGGGGTCGAGGTCATCTACCACGGGGGCGGTGCCGTGGTCGCGGCGAGCCTGCTCGCCTCGCTCCTCCCGGCGTCCCTGCCCGTCCAGTACGTGATGATCGCGATCTTCGCTCTGATCACCCTCATCCTTTTCCTGAACTCGTACCCGCTCTTCAAGCGAATAATGGTGATCGCCGGCCTCATCATCGTGGCCGGCATGTCCGTCAACATCCTCTCGCTCTATATCTCCCCGATGGAGATCCTCGACGGCCTCTTTCTCCCCCGTCTCGGCAACGAGGACCACCTTTACTCGGCGGGCGTGATCATGTGCTCGCTCGGAACCGGACTCTCGCTCCTCTGCTATACAATGTGGCTTCAGAAGCAGCTCGGCGATCGCCACGGCGAGGCCTTCTACCGCGCGCACATGCGCTCCGTCCGCTTCGATCTGACCCTCGGGTTCGCGCTCCTCGCCATTCTCTCGTTCTTCTACATCACCATCGGCTTCGTGGTGATGAACGAGCACGGCATGCCCGCGTTCGAGCAGGACCTGATGGTCCGTGTGATCGGGCATACGCTCGATGTCGTCCCGTTCGGGATGACCGTCTTCGTGATCACTGCGTTCCTGACCCTGTTCGTCTACCTGATCGGGGCCATGGACGGTCGGGCCCGGGCGATCGCCACGATCGTGAAGCAGACCGTGCCGACGCGGATCACCGAAGACGGACTGTACCGGTCCGCCGTGGTCATGTTCGCGGCGACCTTCATCCTCTTCAGCTATGCCGGTTCGAAGTACACGATCAAGGACGTGCTGACAATCTCGGTCTTCGTCTTCGGTCTCGTCGGCTTCATGCTGATCTGGCTCGACCGGCGGTTGCCCGCGTACGCTCGCGGCTCGAAGCTCTGGTATGGGATTATGCTGATCGGGTCGGTGCTCTTTCCCGTCGGTGCGGTGCTGTATGCGCAGATGTGAAAATACCGCACGGGCCTGACCCGGGCGAAGAAATGGTTGGCTGTTAGTGGGTTATGGCGGGTAGGGGCTATTGGTGATGATGCTCCCCGAGAGGAACCCGATGTCGACGCCCAGCAGCGAGGCCACCGAGAGCCCGACCACGAGCGCCAGGATCCCGGTGATCGTGAGGATGAGAATATTGCGCCGTTCCATGCAGCTCTGTGAGCGTTTCGGATATATATGAATTTCTATTTTATCGGAGAGCGGTAGACCGCGTTCTGACCATTTCGGTAGTCCAGCCAGATGATCTCCCCATTCGTGACCGAGGGCCACCCCTGGTCCTCGGGGTCGGTGCAGACGGGGTACTCGGTGTCGGTCGTGAGGTTGTACGCGTAGACGTCCCAGTTGCGGTTGCGCCCGTCGACCCAGACCACGAGGTCGCCCCGGATCTGCGGGACCCACTGCCGCGCGGAGTCGTTGCAGATCACCCGCTCTCCGCCTGTCGAGAGATCGTACAGGTAGATGTCGAACCCTGCGCCCGAACGGTAGTCCTGCCAGACGACCCGGCCGTCCGAGACCGAAGGGCGCCATTGGCCCCGCCGGTTGTCGCAGACAACGCGCTCCTCTTCGGTGGAGATGTTCAGCGCGTAGATGTCCCCGGAAGTCTCGTAACCCCGGCGGTAGTCCTCCCAGACCACCGTGTCGTCGTCGACGTCGGGGTTGTACTGGGTCAACGGCTGCACGCAGATCGGTATTTCTGTCCGGTTCCGGAGGTCGTAGCCGTAGATGTCGGGGTCGCCGTTCCTCTCGTCCGTCCAGACGACGATATCGCCGGAGATCTCGGGGTCGGACTGCTTGGCCGGATTCGTGCAGATCGGCGTCTCCTCGCCGGTCGAAAGGTTGGCGAGGTAGATGTCCCAGTTCCCGTTTCGCTTGTCCTGCCAGACCACGCGATCGCCCGAGATCGAGGGAGAGAACTGGAGGGATCCGGCCTCCGAGACCAATACGGGCGAGCTGTTGCCCGGGCCGATCGTTGCGATCCCGGAGCGTCCGCCGAGCCGATGCTCCTCCCAGACAACCCGGTCGCCGTCGGCGACCGGGTAGAGCGGGTTCGACCCGTCGGGCGAGATGCGGACGCCGTCGTACGCGGTCACCGGAGCGGGCCCGCCCGCGCCCCCCGCCATCAGGGCGAGGGCCGCAACGATAAGCACGGCCGCAATCGCCGAGCCGATGCGCAGGTTCCGGCGGTCCATTGTCCCTCGTATGGAGGATGCGCCGCGCGGCGTGCTAATCGTTACGGTCCCTGCCCCGCGTACTTCTCAGCGGATCTCCTTCTTCTTGAGGGAGTACATGGCCGGTCCGTGGATCACCCGGCCGTCGCCGCTGTACCGCGAGCCATGACAGGGGCAGGCCCAGGCCTTCTCGGCCGGATCCCAGTTCACGGTGCAGCCCATGTGCATACAGGTCGGATCGAGAGTGTGGAGGACTCCCGCATCGTCGCGGTACGCGGCGACCTTCTGGCCGTGGACGGTCATGACCGCCCCCTCGCCCGGACGGAGCCGGTCCGGGTGGTGCCCCTCTGAACGGAACAGGCCTTCAACCATCTGAGTCGCCACGTTTGCGCCTTGGGCTACGAATGCACCTGCCGCGGCCGTCGGTTTGAACCGGGCCGGGTCGAAGACCTCGGCCCATGGATTCGCCTGGCCCACGATAAGGTCAGAGAGGATCCGTCCGGCAACGGTACCGTGAGTCATCCCCCACTTCTTGAAGCCGGTTGCAACATAGACGTGCGGCGTCTCGTGCGCGAGCTGCCCGATGTACGGGACGTGGTCGACCGTGATGTTGTCCTGGGTCATCCAGCGGTACCTGACCTCGGCCGCGGGGTAGGCCGCCTTGACGGATCGCTCGAGCGCCAGGTAATACTTGCGGGTATCGCCGCCCTGCCCGGCGCGGTGCTCCTGGCCGGTGACGAGCACGAGCTCGCCGTCTGCCATGGGCTGGGAGCGGAACGATATGGACGGCTCCTCGGCTCCGATGAACATCCCGTCGGGAAACGGCGCGCCGAGCACGACGCCGAGCACGTACGAGACGGACTGGTGCATCCGCGTGTAGTATGCACCCGGCTTGTCGTCGAAGGGCCAGTGGGTCGTGATGACCACGTCGTCGGCCTGGACCGTGCCAGCCGTCGTCTTCACCGAGATGGGCTCGCCCACGGTGAGATCGAGGGCGCGGGTCCCCTCGTAGATCGCCGATCCCTCGCCGGGGATCATTTGGGCAAGGCCGAGCAGGTACTTTCTCGGGTGGAACTGGGCCTGGCCGTCCATCACGATCGCGCCCTCTGTGTGAAGGGGGAGGGGGACGTCCTCGACGAAACGGACGGGGAGGTTGAGTTTCGTGGCGGCTTCGACCTCGTCGAGCACCCGTTTCCGTCCGTGGTTTGACTGCGCGAAAGTATACGACGGCCGGCGGACAAGATCGCAGTCGATCCCGTGCTCGCGGGCAAGGCCCTCGACGAGCCCGATTGCAGCCATGTTTGCGTCGGCGTACTGCCGCGCCCGCTCCATCCCGAAGCGGTCGATCAGGTCCGCGTAACAGAGCTGGTGGAGCGCGGTCACCTTCGCGGTCGTATGCCCGGTCACGTCCTGCGCGATCCGGTCCGCCTCGATCACGACCACGCTCTTCCCGGCCTGTTTGAGCAGGACAGCGGCGGTCAGCCCGGCGATGCCGCCGCCGATCACGACCACGTCGGCCCGGACGTTTTCCGGCGCGGCAGGGTACTCCGGGCCGGGTGCGCTCTCGATCCAGTACGAGGCCGCCCTGCCGGGCAGCCGCTCCATCTCAGGTTCCTCGTTGGGCATGGTACGCCTCCGGGCCGGTCAACCGCGGGTGAGGCCGTACGGGCCGGTTGCACCT
This sequence comes from Methanomicrobiales archaeon, assembly GCA_017883495.1. Lineage (GTDB taxonomy): Archaea > Halobacteriota > Methanomicrobia > Methanomicrobiales > Methanospirillaceae > UBA288. The sequence continues at coordinate 7,655 of JADGNL010000238.1, forward strand.
TCTATGGAGGATCGCAACTTAAGTATTGCCCCTGCCGGGTCTCTCGGCGATCCGGCCGGTGAAGAACTCGCTGCTCTTGACGACGTGCATCATACCCGATTTCATGGAAGGCCCCGCGACGAGGACCGTCAAAGTCCGGTCAGGACCAGCACGAGATGCGCCTTGAA
>JADGNL010000040.1 GCA_017883495.1 Methanomicrobiales archaeon
GTGCAGTGGATGACGGCCGGGTCGGGCATCCTCCACCAGGAGATGCCGAGACCGGTGGACGGGCGCATGGGCGGGTTCCAGCTCTGGGTGAACCTGCCGGGAGCCGCGAAGATGACGGACCCGCGGTACCAGGAGCTCGCGGGGGACGAGATCCCGGTCGTGCAGGAGGGCGGCGCGACCGTCCGCGTGATCGCGGGGGAGCACGGCGGTATTCGCGGGCCGGTGACGGGGATCGTGGCCGCCCCGACCTTCCTCGACGTCGCGCTCGAGCCCGGCACGGTCTTCGAGCACCCTGAGCAGTCGGACCGGACGGGCTTCGCCTACGTCCACGGCGGTACGGTCGCCTTCGGCATGGGCGGAGAGCTCGTCGGCGACTGCCACGCGGTCCGGCTCGGCGCCGGGGACACGGTGCTCGCGGAGGCCGGGCCGGACGGCGGGCGGTTCCTGCTCGTCGGGGGCCGGCCGATCGGCGAGCCCGTGGCCTGGCGGGGGCCGGTGGTGATGAATACGGACGAGGAGCTCGACGAGGCCTTCCGCGAGCTCAGAGAAGGGACGTTCGTGAAGAAGCGCGGAGCGGCCCGGTCGCCGGACAGAGGGAACGCGAACGGCCGGGGCGGCCGGCGCCCGCCGTCCCGATGAGTTTATCTTCGATCGCCGCCATCGACCTCCCTATGCGGATCAGGAGGAATCGTTGATGTCGAGTGTCGAGGAGAACCTGCGCCTCATGCAGACGCTGGACGATGCCTGGAACTCCCAGGACTGGGAGACATTCGACAGGCGTCACGCGGCGGACGTCGACGTCTTCTGGCCGGGCCAGGAGCAACCGACGCACAGCCGCCCGTCCCACAGGGACGAGGCGATCGCCTTCTTCAAGATCTTCCCCGACAACCGGGTCGGGAACAGGCCGTACAAAGTGCTCTTCGGCCAGGGGGACTGGACGTGCTCGGTCGCCGACTTCACGGGGACGTTCAGGGGGCCGATGACCAGCCCTGACGGCACGACGATCCCGCCGAACGGGAAGAGTTTCAAGGTCGAGTTCTGCACTGTCGCCCACTGGAAGGACGGCGAGATCGTCGAGGAGAAGCTCTTCTACGACAAGATCTTACTGATGCACCAGCTCGGGCTCATGTAATCTGACGTCTCCTTCCTTTTTCCCGCGCGAACGGCGCGACGCCTCTCTCCCGTACGACGGGCTGCCGTTTCTCGGGCCCGCCCGCCGTCGCCCGTGTGGGGGACACTACCTTCCCCGGGGGTTCGTCTCAGGGACCCAGACCGGCCCGGGCCGCTCTCCAGCCCCGGCCCGGCCGGAACCCCAGCCGCCGCAGGATTCCCACGACGAGGAACCCCACGACGGAGCCGATACCGATTCCGATGAGGGGATCCATGATTATGCGAGCGCCGGCACCGCGTCGGCCCAGTTCTCGACGGTCGAGCGGATGGAGCATCAGGCCGGGGTGGTGATGCACGGGCGCATGGACCCGTCCCTGATGGCGACGCACGTCTTCACAGGCTTCGACAGACTCGAGGAGGCCCTGCTCCTGATGAAGAAGAAGCCCGGCGACCTGATCAAGCCGGTCGTCCTCGTCGAGCAGTAGGCCGGCGGCCCTCTCCCCGTCCGGCCTCCGCACGAAAAAAGGGGACCTTACGGCTCAGGTGGCCCGGATGTAGCCGGTCCGCTGGACGGTCTCGCTCGAGCCGTCCGAGTACGTGATCTTCACCTGCGGCGAGAAGGTGCCCGCCGACGGGTAGAAGAACGTGGGGTTGATCGCCCGCGAGTTCCACGTGTTCAGGTGGGCCGGCGCGTCGAACGACCACAGGACCGAGCCGATGTTCTTCCCGGCCGCCGGTGTCACGGTGAACTTCACCGCACTGCCCTTCGGAGCGGTCACGGGTGCGGCGACGAACGAAGCCCCGCCGGACGGCGCCGGCGTCGTCGTTGTTGTTGTGACCACCGGGCCCGTGCCGAACGCGATCCAGTCGAGGTTCTGGCCGTCGCCGGCGAAGGTGAGCTTCAGGGGGTGGTACCCGGACGTCAGGGTGACGGGGACCGAGACCGTCCGGTACGTCGAGAACGACCCTGTGTTCGGGACCGCGATCGTCGCGAGAGTCTCGTCGAAGGCCGACACCGTGATCGTCCGCCCGCTGTTCGGGCTCGCGACGCGGGCGGTCATGGTGTAAGCCGCGTCATCCTGGACAAAGACCTCGTAGGTCAGGGACTCGCCCGTGCGGATCCAGCCGACGTCGTAGCCGGACGCCCCGGCCTCGATGTCCACGTCGTCCTGGCGGTACGCCCCGCCGGAGTTGCCGGGCGTGGTGTCGACGTACCCGCCGGCGTCGTAGTCCTCGGCCTGGATCGTGGCGGGGAGGTCGAACGCACCGCGGCGCGGCTGCTGCGGCCCGAACTCGATCCAGTCGAGGTTCTCGCCGTCGCCCTGGAAGGTCAGGCGCAGGATGTCGGTCCCGGCCGGCAGGTAGACGTCGTTCCCGACGGCCGTCGTGTACCTCTCGAAGGACCCGGTGTTCGTGAAGCTGATACCGTATGTGTACACCCCCTGCGAGTTGACCGAGACCGACGCCGACCGCTCGTCGTTCGGGGTCGCGACGCGGGCTGTCATGGTGTAGAAACCGGCCTTCGAGACGTTCAGCGTGTAGATGAGATACTCGCCGTCACGAATCCAGCCGACGTCGGTGATGCCGTTCGCGGTCTCGATGTCGACGTCGTCGTGGCGGTACGCGCCGCCCTCGTTGCCGGCGGTCGTGTCGTGATAGGCCACGCCCTCGCCACCGGCGTTGTAGGCCTCGGCCTGGATCGTGCCGGGCCCGCTGTGCGCGGCGGGCCCGGTGCCGTTCCCGGTCACCTCCACGGTCCGGGTCTCGACTCGGGACTGGAGGGCGTGGGAGATCGTACCTCCGATCCAGTGGTCCCTCTCGCCGATGGTGAGGTTGACGCTGTAGACGCCGGGGGGGAGGA
>JADGNL010000239.1 GCA_017883495.1 Methanomicrobiales archaeon
CCGGATGTCTCACCCCCCGCGCGGAAGCTTGTTCCCGAACCGCCTGAGAAGGGCGGTCCGTTCGGCAGCCTCCTCCGGGCCCTCCGCCCCGACCGGCGGTTCGCCGTCGATCACGCCGAGGACACCCCTGGCGCCGGCCGCTTCGGCCACCCCGACCCGGTTCGCGCTCGCGCAGAAGGCCGTGCAGACCTCCTGCACTCCCTTGATTGCGTTCAGCACGTGGATCGAGTAGCAGTTGCCGAGGACGAGGACGAACGAGTGGCCGGCCCCGACATCGAGCGCGATCCGCGTCGCCAGCTCACCCAGCGCTCCGTCCATTCCCTCGCTACGGACAAGGCGGTCGCCCGACGCCACGGCGGCGACAGGCCTATTTATCGGCGCGGTCCGCCCATCATCTTAGCGAGAACCTCGAGGAAGCGTCACCGCCATGTCCACCATCAGCATCGACACGGAGAGTCGGCCCGGACGCGGGGTCCGTGCAGCGGCCCGGCCGGACGGCATCATCCCGGAACGAAACCCGTTCGGGTCCGCGCGGCGATGACCGGCCGCCCGCCCCTGCTCGAGTTCGGGGACGTCACGGTCGTCCGCGACGGCAGGACCGTCCTCGACTCGGTCTCGCTCCGGCTCGAAGAGGGCGAGCACCTCGCCATCCTCGGGCCGAATGGGGCCGGGAAATCGACCCTGATCCGGACCGTGCTCCGCGAGTTCTACCCGGTCCGCCGGGAGGGGACCGTCTTCGCCTGCCGGGGCAGGTCGACCTGGGACGTCTTCGACCTGCGGAGCGCGATCGGGGTCGTCTCGAACGATCTCCAGCAGGCCTACGCCCGGGACGTCTCGGGGCGCGAGGTGGTCCTCTCCGGCTTCTTCTCCTCGATCGGGCTCTTCAACCACTGCGTCACGGACGCGATGGTCGAGAAAGCCGACGCGGTCTGCCGGTTCCTCGGGATCGACCACCTCGTCGACCGGCCGATCGCATCCATGTCCTCGGGCGAGGCCCGCCGCTTCCTGATCGGCCGCGCGCTCGTCCACGATCCGGCCGCGCTCCTGCTCGACGAGCCGACGAACAGCCTCGACCTCTCGGCCCTCCACACGCTCCGGCAGACCCTCCGCGAGGTCGCGCAGGCCGGAACGGCCGTCATCGTCGTGACCCACCAGCTCCACGACATCATCCCCGAGTGCGGGCGGATCGTGCTGATGCGGGACGGCCGGATCGTCGCGGACGGACCCAAGGAGGAGGTCCTGACCGACACGCGGATCGGCGGGCTCTTCGGCGTGCCCGTCCGGCTGGTCTCCGAGAACGGCTGGTACTACGCGACCGGGTACTGAGGGACCGTCCTCAGGTTAAAGACGCGACCGGGCCAATAGATCAGGCGCATGTACGCGGACCGGCTCAGCTCCCTCCCCCCCTACCTCTTCGCCAGGATCGACGCGATGAAGGCCGCGAAGGCACGGTCCGGTGCCGATATCATCGACCTCGGGGTCGGCGATCCCGATCTCCCCACCCCGCCGCACGTGGTCGAGGCGCTCTGCGTCGCGGCCCGCGACCCGGCGAACCACCACTACCCCTCGTATGCGGGCATGCCCGCGTTCCGCGAGGCCGTCGCGGGCTGGTACGGGCGCCGCTTCGGGGTCGACCTCGACCCCGGCACGGAGGTGCTCGCGCTGATGGGCTCGAAGGACGGGATCGCCCACGTCCCCGAGGCGTTCGTGAACCCCGGCGACGTGGTGCTGGCCCCGAGCCCGGGCTACCCGGTCTACCGGACCTCGACCCTCTTCGCCGAGGGCGTGCTCCACGAGCTCCCGCTCACGGCCGAGAACGGATTCCTGCCCGACCTCGACGCGGTCCCGGCCGACGTGGCCCGGCGGGCGAAGCTTCTCTTCGTCAACTACCCGAACAACCCGACGTCGGCCGTCGCCCCTCCCTCGTTCTACGACGAGGTCGTCGCCTTTGCGCGGGAGCACGGGATCGTCGTCGTCTCGGACAACGCCTACTCCGAGATCGCGTACGACGGCTACCGCGCCCCCTCGTTCCTCGAGACGGACGGCGCCAGGGAGGTCGGGGTCGAGATGCACTCGCTCTCGAAGACCTATAACATGACCGGGTGGCGGATCGGGATGGCCGTCGGGAACCCCGAGATCCTCGCCGGGCTCGGGCGTGTCAAGACGAACGTGGACTCGGGGGTCTTCGACGCGGTCCAGCACGCGGGCATCGCGGCCCTCTCGGGGCCGCAGGACTGCGTCGCCGCCGCCTGCCGGATCTACCAGGAGCGGCGCGACGTGCTCGTGCAGGGGCTCCGGTCGCTCGGATACGATCTCCCGACCCCGAAGGCGACCTTCTACGTCTGGCTCCCGGTCGAGGACTCGATGGATTTCGCGGCGCGGCTCCTCGACGAGGCCGCGATCGTTGCGACGCCCGGCGTCGGTTTCGGCCCCCATGGCGAGGGCTACGTCCGGTTCGCGCTGACCCGCCCGGTGGAGCGGATCGAGGAAGCCCTCGCGCGGATGGAGGCCCTCGCATGAACCTGCCGCCGCACCTCTCGGTCAGGGACGGCCACCTCTTCATCGGCGGCCACGACACGGTCGCGCTCGCGGCCGAGTACGGCACGCCGCTCTACGTGACCGACGAGGAGCGGGTCCGGGCCCGGTACCGCGAGTACCGGGACGCCCTCGAAGCCCATTACGATCGCGTGCAGGTGCTGTACGCCGCAAAGGCGAACGGCAACCTCGCCCTGCTCCGGATCCTCGCGTCGGAGGGGGCCGGCGCCGACGTCTTCAGCGCGGGCGAGATCGCGCTCGCGCTTCAGGCAGGGATGGACCCCACGCGCCTCCTCTTCAACGGCTCCTCGAAGTCGCGCGCCGACCTCCGCCTCGCGCTCGAGCACGGCATCCGGGTCTCGCTCGACTCGCTCGACGAGCTCCGGGCGCTCGACGAGGTCGCGGGGGAACTCCGAACAACGGCCGAGGTCGCGTTCCGCGTCAACCCCGCCCTCGAGGTCCCGACCCACCCCAAGATCGCGACCGGCCTCGCCTCGTCGAAGTTCGGCATCCCCCACGGCGAAGTCGTCGACGCCTACCGACAGGCGCTCGCCTGCGAGCACGTCCGCCCTGTCGGGCTCCACTGCCACATCGGCTCGCAGATCCTCGCGCTCGCGCCGTTCGTCGAGGCCGCGCGGGTCATGGTCCGGCTCGCGGGCGAGGTCACGGCCCTGGGCGCGACACTCGAGTTCCTCGACCTCGGCGGCGGGCTCGGGATCCCGTACCGCCACGATGCAGAGACGGCGCCGTCGCCGCGCGAGTACGCGGACGCGGTGATGCCGGTCTTCGTCGAGGGCGTCGAGGCGCTCGGCATTCATCCCGCGCTCTGGGTCGAACCGGGGCGTTCGCTCGTCGCGGACTCGACCGTGCTGCTCACGCGGGTCAACTCGACCAAGGCCGCCCACCGGCACTTCGTCAACGTCGACGCCGGCTTCAACCAGCTGATCCGGCCCGCGATGTACGACGCGTACCACGAGGTCGTGGTCGCGAACCGCGCGGACGAGCCGCCCGCCGGGACGTACACGGTCGCGGGCCCGATCTGCGAGTCCGGCGACATCCTCGCGGCCGATCGTGCCCTGCCGTCCGTGCGCGAGGGGGACCTCGTCGCGGTCCTCGACGCGGGCGCGTACGGGTTCGCCATGGCCTCGCAGTACAATGCCCGCCCCCGCGCGGCCGAGCTGCTCGTGCGCGGGCCGGACCGCGCGCTGATGCGGCGGGCCGAGACGATCGACGACCTGGCCGTGACGCAGACGCCGCCGCCCTGGCTCTAGGCCATGCGCTTCCACTACGCGCTCGTGGACGACCTCATCGCCGAGGCCGAGTTCGAGGAGCGTGTGGAGGCCAAGGCCGAGGCCTGCGGCGGGCTCGTGGACGAGCCGACGGCGGCGATGCTCGTGGTCGGCGACCTCGGGCGGGCCCATCGCAAGGTCCAGGACCTCTTCTCCGGCGGCAGCCTGGTCTGCTTCTTCGGCCGGGTCCTCGCGGTCTCGGAGCCGCGGACGTTCGTCCGGGCCGACGGCGAGGAGGGCCGGATCGCAACCGTGACCCTCGGCGACGAGACCGGCCGGGTCGAGACGGCCCTCTTCGACGAGAAGGCGGACGCGGTGGCCGAGATCGCGGCCGGCGAGGTTCTCGAGGTGATCGCGAAGCCCTCGCCACGGCGGCGCGGGGACGTGACCGCGCTCGCGCTTCAGAAGGCCGGGTGCGAGGTCGACTGCCAGGTCTCCCCGGCCGTCGGCGCGACGCCTTCCGCCGACCGCACGGTCGAGCTCAGGGTCCGGGTGCTGAGCCTCCGGCCGTCCCGGGCCTTTGTCCGCCGCGACGGGACGCCGGGCGCGATGACCGAGGCCCTGGTCGGAAACGCCGACGGGGTCTTCCGGCTCGTGGCCTGGCAGCCCGGGCTCCTCGAGGGCGTCGGCCCCGGTGACACGGTCCGGGTCGCGAACGCGCAGCCATCCCGCCGGGCGGACCGGTCCGAGTACTCGATCGACGAGGGGTCGACCGTCGAGGCGATCGACGATGAGGTCGAGGTACCGGCCACACCGCTCGGCGCACTGCCCGCCGAGGGAACGGTCTCGGTCCGCGGCACGGTCGCGTCGCTCCAGCCGCCGCGCCAGTTCGTCGCGCGCTCGGGCGAACCGTCGTGGGTGCGGAACCTCGCGATCTCCGATGCATCGGGCACGGCTCCGGTCGTGCTCTGGGGCGAGCACGCGCTCCTGCCGCTCGCCGTCGGCGACGCGCTCGAGGTCTACGGCGCCACCGCAAAGCCCGGCCGCTACGGCGACCTCGAGGTCTCGGCCGGCTGGACGTCCGCGGTGGTGCTCCCGGCGGGAGACGAGGTCGTGGTCGCGATCGAGGGCACGGTCCTCGCCACGCCGGCCGGGCTCTTCATCGACGACGGAATCGACCGCTACCTGCTCGCCGCCGGAGAGTTCCGGATGGGCGACGAGCTCCGGATCGAGGGACGGCTCGCCGGCAACCGGCTGACGCCGGAGGCGGTCGCACCGGCATCTCCCGACCCCGAGGCCGTCCGCCGCCGGCTCGGCGCCCTCTCTTCCCGGCCGGATGCCGGGTGACCCCGTTCACTTTCACACCGCGATGGGGTTCCTTATAACCCCCCGGGTCGATTTTATAATGTAGAGCGACCGGACACGCCGGTCGAATGGCACCGCAAGAAGAACTCGAACGTTCTGTAGGAGATACGATATGAAAGAAGCACCAGCACCAGCAGGCGCAGCAGCATCGCTGGACATCGAGGACCTGCCCGGCGTGGGTCCGACCACGGCCGACAAGCTCCGCGAGGCCGGCTACCTGACCATCGAGAGCATCGCGACGGCGACGCCGACCGATCTCGCCGAATCGGCGGAGATCGGCGAGTCTACCCCGAAGAAGATGATCAAGGCCGCCCGCGAGATCGCCGACATCGGCGGCTTCCGGACCGGCCAGGACGTCTTCGAGCAGCGAAAGCTGATCCGCAAGCTGAAGACCTTCGTACCCGACTTCGACGCCCTGCTCGGCGGCGGGATGGAGACGCAGGCGATCACCGAAACCTATGGCGAGTTCGGCTCGGGCAAGTCCCAGATCGTCCACCAGATGGCCGTGAACGTCCAGCTCCCCGAGGAGCTCGGCGGCCTCAACGGATCGGCGATCTACATCGACACCGAGAACACCTTCCGGCCCGAGCGGATCGAGCAGATGGTCGAGGGGCTCTCGTTCCCCGACAACCCCGAGTACGAGCGGCCTCCGGTCGAGGAGTTCCTCGCGAACGTCCACGTGGCCCGGGCCCACACCTCGGACCACCAGATGCTCCTGATGGACACGGCGAGAGAGCTCGCGGCCGAGCTGAAGACCTCGGACAAGCCCGTCCGGCTCTTCATCATCGACTCGCTCACGGCCCACTTCCGCGCCGAGTACGCGGGCCGCGGCACGCTCGCGCCCCGGCAGCAGAAGCTGAACAAGCACATGCACGAGCTCTTCAAGCTCGTGGACGAGAACAACGCGGTCGGGCTCGTCACGAACCAGGTGATGTCGAACCCCGGCGTCTTCTTCGGCGACCCGACCAAGCCGATCGGCGGCAACATCGTCGGCCACACTGCCACCTTCCGGCTCTACCTCCGGAAGTCGAAGGGCGGCAAGCGGATCGCCCGTCTCGTGGACAGCCCGAACCTGCCCGAGGGCGAGGCGACCTTCATGGTCGAAGGGGCGGGCCTCAAGCCTGCATGAAAGCCCTCGTCACCGACATCGACGGCACGATCACGAACCACGCCCGCCGGATCAGCCTGCCGGCGATCGACGCGATCCGGCGGCTCGTGGACGGCGGGGTGCCCGTCGTCCTCGCCTCGGGCAACACCCTCTGCTTCATGGACGGGATCGCGAAGATGGTCGGGACCGACGGCACGGTCATCTGCGAGAACGGCGGCGTCTGGCGGCGCGGCTTCTTCGGCGAGCCCGTTATCGCGGGCGACCGCCGGGTCACGCTCGCCGCGTTCGAGGTCCTGCGGGACCACTATGCCGGGAACGGCCTCGCGCTCGACCCGTTCTCCCACGGGCTCCGGTACGCGGATGTCGCCTTTGCCCGGACGGTGCCCGCCGACGAGGTCCGGGCCGTGCTCAGGGACCATCCCGTCCGCGTGCTCGACACCGGCTTCGCCCTCCACCTCCAGGAGATCGGCATCTCGAAGGCGACGGCGCTCGTCGCACTCGCCGAAGCCATGGGGATGACGCCGGCCGACTTCGTCGCGATCGGCGACTCCGAGAACGACACGAGCATGATAGAAGCGGCCGGGGCCGGTGCGGCCGTCGGCAATGCCGTGCCCGAAGCGAAGGCGGCAGCCGACTTCGTGGCGACGGCCCCGTTCGGCGATGGGTTCGTCGAGGCCGTCGGCCACTATTTTCCCTGACTTATTTCTTCGAGAGGAACCGGTCGACGACGATATAGTCCTTGATATCCTTGACCGCTTCGAACGGGACCAGCAGGCGGTCTCCGTCCACCCGGTAGCCGGTCACGTCGAACGTCGGGTCGGGCCGGACGATCAGGTCGATCACCTGTCCGCTCTCCAGGTCCACCAGGATGTTCTTGAGCGTCCCGATCACCATCCCGTCATTGGACATGATGCGTTTGCGCGAGAGGCTCCGGGAGAACGTGTTCACCATGGCAGAATGGTCAGCTTCTCGTACTATAAATACTGCGATCTCTTTCTCCCGGGCCGAAACGGGAGGGCTCCCGCGTCACGACGACGGGAAGACCCGGATGATATCGCTCTTGGTCAGTATCCCGATCGGGCGGCCCTGATCCACAACGATCAGCCGTCCGATCTCGCGCTCCTTGAACCGCCGGACCACCTCGAAGAGCCGGACGTCGGCCTCGACCTGGACCACGTCCTCGGTCATGACCGCCGTCACGGGCGTCTCGCCCGGCGTTCCGGCCGCGAAGGCCCGGACCACGTCCGAGGCCGTCAGGATCCCGCGCATGGTCTCGCCGTCCATGACGGGCGCGCCGTTGATCTGCGCCCGCGCGAAGAGCCGGACCGCGTCGTCGACTGTGGCGTCGGTCGGCAGCACGCGGAGGGGGGCGGACATGTACGCACGGACGGGCTTCTTGGGCAGCGAGATCATCTCCGAGATCGAGAGGAGCAGGGCGCCCTGGACCTCGTCCTTGCCGAAGATCTCGCCGCGGAGCAGCAGCTTGTTGACCGGGGTCGGTCCGATCGTGATCTCGTCCCCGATCTCGAAGGGCTTGACGCTGCCCATGATCCGGATCACGGCCTGACAGACGTCGGGATGGCAGAGGGTCGTGAAGTCGATCTCTCTCGCGCTCACGCCCGGAACCAGCTCCCCGTTCCGCGTCACCGGCACCTCGGCGTCCTCCTCCGTCTGCGATATGTTCAGCACGCTGTAGGCCTTGGCGGTGGGGTTGTACCCCCCCTTCGGGCCCGGAACGCCGTCCACGAGCTCGAGTGCTTTCAGAGCCTGCATCTGGTTGCGGATCGTGCCCGGGTTGCGCTGGATCACCTCCGCGATGTCCTCACCCTTGATCGGACGGGAATGCTGGTGATAGAGCGTGATCAGGGTGATCAGTATGTCCTTCTGGATGAGCGAGAGATCCATAATGATCGATCATGTTGGTAAGTATATAGAAGTTCTGAATCCGGGGTCAGAGCCAGGCCCACATGCCTGTTGCCGCGCATCCGGCGAGGAACCCGAGAATGGTCCCGCCGTTCAGCGGCGGCAGGCCGGCGTGGGCCCGGCCCTTGTCGACGAAGTGGAGCAGGACGGCCATGCCCACCACCGAGCCCGCGATCGCGCCGAGGGCCGGGCCGTTCAGGAACCCGATCCCGGGCGCCCGGAGAAAGACGTTCGCCGAGACGACGAGGATCGTCGGCATGATGAGGTCGCCCATCCCGATCAGCAGGGCTCCGCGTCCCCCTTCGCCACCGGCCTCGGGCGGGTAATCGTCGACGGGGCCGACGCCCTCCCTGATGAAGGAGTAGCCCCGCCGCTTGGGCACGATGAAGAGGATCGGCGCGCGCTGCTCGAGCACGCCCTCGGCGAGCGCGATCATGTGCTTGGTGCGGTAGACCGAGATCGCGTCGTAGACCGCGAGCAGCACCAGGAGCAGGAGCACGGGGAGGATGCCGAGGGAGGAGCCGAAGATCGCCGAGACGCCGGCCGCGAGGACGACTCCGAGCAGGTCGATCACGTACCATTCGGGGTACCGGAAGAGGACCGCGGCTGCGGCCGCCCCGAGCGCGAGCGAGCCGACGAGCACCACGGTGGGATCCGCGACGACCGCGCCGAGCACGGCGATGAAGATGTAGACGAACGAGAGCCCGATCGAGACGAGCACGATCCCGGTGATCAGGCGGCGCATGCCGAACCGGATCAGGAGCAGGAGCACGGCCGTGAACCCGAGCAGGAGCACGAGGAAGATGATCGGGTTCGCGGGCGAGGACGGGTCCTCGAACGCCGAGATCCCGGCCGCGCGCATCAGCGGGGCGAGCAGGGCTCCACCGAGCTCGACCACGACGAGCATCACGCCGATCCCGATCAGAGGCAGCAGCCGATTCGTCTCCATGGTCCTCCCGAAACAGGTAGCTTAATTACTGGACCTTCATCATCTAAAAGCATGGACCTGCGCGACGCCCTGCCCGAGTTCGTGCTGACGATCATCCTGGTGATCTCGACCCTGGTGCTGGTGCTCCGGCTCTGGCAGGATATCACGATCGCGGTCTCGGCCACGCTGATGATGCTCTCCCTCGGCGGGCTCTTCCTCATCTTCGGCGCCAAGATCACGGTGCTCTCGCGGACCCTCGTCGACCGCGAGCGCGGGATCCGGCTCAACCTGATCGAGACCCAGGAGGTGCTCGCCGGCAAGTACGACGAGACCGTGGCGCAGATCGACGCGATTATCCAGGACTTCCAGCGCCGTCTCTACCGATAGCCGTCATGTTTAAACGATCGCGCCGCGAGTGGTGATTGCCATGGGGGTCGCGCTCAGGGACATCCTCGCTCCGTACAAACACCGGACCAGCTGGGACGCCCTTGCCGGCACGGCGGCGATCGACGCGCACAACGCGCTCTACCAGTTCCTCTCGATCATCCGTCAGGCCGACGGAACGCCGCTCGTGGACGAGGAGGGGCGCGTGACCTCGCACCTCTCGGGCCTCCTCTTCCGGACGACGAAATTCCTCGCGATGGGGATGCGGCCGGTCTACGTCTTCGACGGGGCCCCGCCCGAGCTGAAGGCGGCCACGATCCGGGCCCGCCGGAGCGTCCGCGAGGAGGCCGGCCGGCAGTACGCGGCCGCAGTCGAGTCCGGGGACCACGCGGAGGCGTACAAGCAGGCCCGCATGGCGACCCGGATCGACGCGACCGTGATCGGCTCCGCGCAGCGCCTCCTGGACCTGCTCGGCGTCCCCTGGCTCACCGCGCCGAGCGAGGGGGAGGCCCAGGCCGCCCGCATGGCCGCGGACGGCGCGGTCGCGTACGCGGTCACCCAGGACTACGACGCCCTCCTCTTCGGTGCGCCGGACCTCGCCCGGAACATCACCATCAGCGGCCGCCGGCGGCTTCACGGCCGGACCATCGTGGTCGAGCCCGAGCGAATCCGGCTCGCGGAGGTGCTCGAGGGACTACGGGTGACGCGGGAGGAGCTGATCGAGGTCGGGATCCTGGTCGGCACCGACTTCAACGAGGGCCTTCGCGGCGTCGGCCCGAAGACGGCGCTGAAGATCGTCCGCGAGGGCCGGTTCGAGGAGACCGTGGCCGAACGAATGCCCGGTTTCGACCCCGACCCGATCCGCACGTTCTTCCTCGAGCCGCCCGTCACCGACGACTACCGCCTCGACTGGCGGGCCCCCGACGCCGAGGGTCTCCGGGCCATGCTCAGCGACGAGTACTCGTTCTCCGTCGAACGGGTGAACGGGGCGCTCGAGCGAATCGGGGTGACGGCCGGCCAGCGGACGCTCGATCACTGGTTCTGAAGGGGCCACCCCCCTCCATCACGAGTCCGTTGCCCCGGAGACGCCTGCTACGGCCATGGTCGGAGCGACAGCTATTTACAATTGCTTCGCCACCATTCCGAAGGACCCCACAATGCGACGCTCCCTGTCGATCCTGCTGCTGATTCTCGCGCTCTGCCTCTGCCTCGCCCCGGCGGCCGGCGCGAAGGCTCCCCTCGCGAAGAACGGGACGCCCGGCGACGCCGCGGTCAAGCTCTCGCCGGAGCTGCTCGACCTTTCGAACTCCACCGTCACGTTGCCGACGGGACCGGACCGGAAGGAACTGATCGGCAGGATGCAGAACGACGGGCAATACCGGACGGCCGGCGCAACCGTGCGCGGAGCCGGCGCCCGCGCGCCTTCCGAGGTCGTGTACGTCTACGTCACGCTGGAGCGGGGCGTGCCGCTCTCGACGGTCGACCGGTACGCCTGGCAGGTCCGGAGTCGCGACGAGCCGAGCCGGACCGTCGCGGCGTGGGTCGAGGTCTCGCGCCTCCTCCGGCTCGCCGCGGAGCCGGGAGTGGTGAGTGTCAGCCCGGTCTGGCAGCCCGCGGCGGCGACGGGATCGGTGACGGCCGAGAGCGATCGACTCCTCCTGGCCGATCAGGTCCGGGGAGAGCTCGGCCTTTCGGGCGCGGGGGTGAAGGTCGGGGTGCTCTCCGACGGCGTCGATCACTGGAATAGCGCGGCTGCGACCGGCGACCTCCCCGGCGACCTTCACGTGCTCAGGAACAGCCTCGGCGGGGACGAGGGGACCGCGATGCTCGAGATCGTCCACGACATCGCCCCTGGCGCCGAGCTCTACTTCCATGACTGGGGGGAGAACTCGATCGACTTCACCCAGAGCGTGGACGCGCTTGCGGACGCCGGGTGCACGGTCATCGTCGACGACGTCAGCTGGATCGACGAACCGTTCTTCCTGGACGGCCCGGTAGCCGCGCACATCCAGGAGCTGGCCACGACACGGAACCTCCTCTACGTCAGCTCGGCCGGCAACTGGGCGCCGAACCACTACCAGGGGACGTACATGGACGACGGGTACGGCTTCCACGACTTCAGCAGAGGGACGTCGGCCGATTCCAAATACCTGTATCTCCAGATCCCTGCGGGGGGATCCCTGCGCGCCGTGCTCGAATGGGACGACCCCTGGAGCGGCTCTCCGAACGACTACGATCTCTACCTCTACGATACGGCCGACTTCAATTCTCCCATCGCCTCCTCCACCGGCTGGCAGATGGGCGGTACGAGCACGCCGCTTGAAATCCTCTCGTACCAGAACGCCGGCTCCTCCACGATCGAGGCCGAGATCGACGTCAGCAACTACAACGGCGCAGCCGCAGCCCGGACCCTCGAGGTCTACCTCTACCCGGCCGGAGGCACACTGCTCTACAGCGACAATATCGTGGCGGCAGACTCGGTCTTCGGCCATTCGGCGGCACCGGCCGTGGTCTCGGTCGGAGCCATCGATGCGGCCGATCCCGGGTGCGACACCATCGAATGGTACTCGTCCCGGGGACCGGCGACCATCCGGTATCCCGCCGAGGTGCAGCGGCAGAAACCGGACATCGCCGGGATCGACGGCGTCCGGATCACCGGAGCCGGGGGGCTCGGCAGCGGCGGCCGGTTCTACGGGACGAGCGCGTCGGCTCCGGCGGTCGCTGCCGTCTCGGCGCTCCTCTGGAGCGGCGCGC
>JADGNL010000240.1 GCA_017883495.1 Methanomicrobiales archaeon
GCAGCGTCCGCGGGATTCCGAAGAGCGCCTCGACGATCGGCCAGAAGTGGTTCTGCGGGTTCGCGTAGTAGGCCCGCTCACGCCGCGCGATCACGCTCGGGAAGGTCCCGAGCACGAGCACGGTCGGGTCGGGCCCGGCCTCGGGGGCGAGGGCCGGCAACAGGCCGTTCTCCGCGTCCGGCGGCCCGGCCATCCTCACTCGATCTCGGGCTGCGGCGTCGGCGGCTCGGGGACGATCGGCTCGGGGGACGGAGGATGGGGCTGGGGGACAGGGTTGGGCGCCGGCTGCGGCGTCGGTGTCGGAACCGGCGGCGGAGTGGGCGGCGCAGGATCAGGGTCGGGCTGGGACCTTCCGGGATGTACAGACCTCATACGACCTCTCATTGCCCTGGTCGGATATAAGAGTGCGCCCGTCTCACCGGCGGGCCGGCCGCCGGCGCGATGAGAGAACGCCGAAGCGCGAGAACTCGTCGGTCTCCACGAGATAGCCGGAGCCGCAGCGCTCGACCTTCAGGATGCCTCTCGAGATCAGGAGCCGGACCGAAGGTTCGTCCGTGTGCATGACCCGGGCGAGCTCCGCGATCGTGTAATACTGCTCCATGGCTCACATGATCTGCTCCCGGCCTCCTCATTATCCTTCTGATGCCGGCGCGATCAGATATGGCAGCCGCCTCCGCCGTGCTTGCGGACGTACTGCTGGTGGTACTCCTCTGCCCGGTAGAACGGCCCCGCCGGCACGATCTCAGTTGCTATAGGGCGGCGGAACCGTCCCGAGTGGTCGAGCTCTGCGACCAGGGCCCGGGCCTCGCGCTCCTGTTCGGGAGTGTGATAGAAGATCGCGGACCGATACTGCTCGCCGATGTCCGGTCCCTGGCGGTTCCTCGTGGTCGGATCGTGAATTTCAAAGAACCGATCGAGGAGCGTTCGGTAGCTGGTGCGCGCCGGATCGTAGACGACCCGAACGCCCTCGGCGTGGCCTGTTCTGCCCGTACAGACCTGTTGGTAGCTCGGGTCAGGCATCGAACCGCCTGTGTACCCGACGGCGGTCTCGATGACGCCGGGGAGCGTACGAAACGCCTCCTCGACGCCCCAGAAGCATCCGGCCGCGAAGGTCGCGACCGCGGGTTCTCCGTCCATGGACCCGAGATGGCGGAGGATCGCGATAAACGCTCCGGTCCATCACCTTTTTTCGACGGCCGGGCCGATAGATCAGCATGCACGAGACCTGGCGGCAGCTGGTTCACCTCCTGCTAGGCGTCGCGATCGCAGTCTCGGTCGTGGTCTTCCCGCCGGGAGTGACCGTTCCCTTCTACGCGGCCGGGCTGCTCGTGGGCTCGGTCCTGACCGATGCAATCGAACGCGGACTCCGTCTGCCTCTGATCTCCCCCTTACTCGATCTCCTCGAGCGCGAGGACACCGGGCCGGGGCGAGGCGCCTTCTACTTCATCGTCGCCACGCTCGGCTGCCTGGTCCTCTTCGACCCCTTCCGGGCCGCCGTCGGCGTCTTCGTCCTCGCCCTGCTCGACAGCGTGAGTACGATCGCCGGCCGACGCCTCGGACGGCATCGGCTCTCCAATGGAAAATCAATGGAAGGATTTCTCGCAGGGGTCCTCGTGACCGCGGGGGCGCTCCTGTTCGTCCTTCCGCCGTTCACGGCGGTCCTCGCGGCGACGGCGGCGGGAATCGTCGAGCTCGTCTCCCCGGTCGACGACAACCTGGCGATCCCGCCTGCGGTCTGCCTGGTCCTGCTTATCCTGGGCTGATCAAAGGCCGCAGTCGGGATACCGTCGCGTGAAGATCGGCAGTGACACCTCCTTGCACTCGTCGGCCGTGCGCTGGACCAGCCGGTCGCTCGCCGTCACAAAGGCCGGATTGACCCCGGTCTCGACCGAGAAGGTGCATGCCGCGCCCGTCCCGCCCGATGCCCGGAACGAGAGGGTAAAGAGCGTCAGTTGCGCGCCGGGAGTCATGCCAACCTCGTTGAGGAGCGACGTCATTGCATCTTTGCCGAGCATTCGGCCGGCGACGTCGGTGCAGGCCCGCGCGATCTCGTTGATCATCTCCATGTACTTATCGTCGGGATCCTCGTACGGGCCCCCCGCTTCGAACCGGAGCTGCATCTGCTTCGGGTCGAACTGCGTCGCCGGCTCGAGGACCGCGGAGATCAGGAGGACCTCGCCCTCGGGCGTCTGCTGGTCGGTCGTTGACTCGGCCATGTATTTCACATCCGTCGCGGGGTCCCCCGCGTTCACCCCCTTCATATCCTGCCGGACGGTTTAAAGGTATCTCAGAATACCCGCAGAGCGGGGGGCGCTGCTTTGGGCGAACACTCAAATACCATCCCGGTGAACCCGTTTCCGTGACGATCTTCAAGGCGTACGACGTACGCGGCGTCTACGGAACCGAGCTCTCGGAGGCCGAGGCGACCACGATCGGCCGGGCCTACGGCACGGCGCTCGCCGGGGGGACGGCGACCGTCGGCCGCGACACCCGGACGAGCGGCCCGGCTCTCGAGACCGCGTTCCTGGACGGCGTCCTCTCGACCGGCGCCCGTGTCGAGGAGTACGGCGTCCTCCCGATCGCCGTGATCAGTTTCGTGACCTGGCAGGACCGGCTCGCCGGGTCGGCCTACATCTCCGCGTCGCATAACCCGCCCGAGTACAACGGGATCCGCTTCCGCACCGGGGACGGGTACGGCCTCCTCTACCAGGAGAGCCCGATCATGGAGCACTACCGGAGCGGACAGTTCGCCTCGGGCCAGGGGGAGCTCGTCGGGCGTTCGGCCGACGAGGCGATCGACCGGTACGGCGCGTTCGTCGCGGACCGCGTCGCCCTCGACCGCCCGCTCAGGGTCGTGCTCGACATGGGGAACGGATCGGCCGGTGAAATGGGGCGTGTCTTCCGCGAGGCCGGGTGCGAGCCGATCGTCCGGTACGGCGAGATGGACGGGACGTTCCCCGGGCGCGGGCCGCGCCCGACCGAGGCATCGCTCGCCTCGTCGGCGAAGGCCGTGGTCGCGGAGGGGGCCGACTTCGGGGTCGGGTTCGACCCCGACGCGGACCGCGGGATCGCGATCGACGACCGCGGGCGCGTACTCGCGCCGGAGAAGGTCGCGATCATCCTCGCGACCCGCCGGTACAAGCCCGGCGACCTGGTGATCTCGGGCTTCGACTGCTCCATGGTCCTCGAGGAGCGGCTCCTGCCGCTCGGCTTCCGCGTCGAGCGCGAGCGGGTGGGTGACGTCTTCATCGCGAACCGGGTCAAGAACGACGGCGCCGTGCTCGGGGTCGAGCGCTCGGGGCACTTCTTCCTCCCCGAGTTCCAGTACTCGGACGACCCGTTTGCGATGGCGCTCGCACTCGCGGAGGTCATCGCCGGCGGCGAACGCCTCTCCGAGCTCGCGGACGCGATCCCCGACTTCCCATACGTCGAGCACTCGATCCCGCTCACAGCCCCGGTGGCCGACGTGATGGCCCGGCTCGCCGAGCGGCTCGCACGGCTCGAACCGGACACGACCGACGGGCTCAAGGTCACGACCGACGACTACGCGGTCTTGATCCGTCCCTCGAACACCGAGCCGATGATCCGGGTCTACGCCGAGGCGCGACGCGGGGACGTCAACGCCATCCTGAAGGAGTACGAGGGGCACGTGCTCGCCGCGATGCAGAGCTGACAGGCCTCCCCTCTCCTTTTTTCAACCCGGCCCGCAGACACTGATCTCATGCCGATCACCGTGATCCCCGTCGAGGGGCTCCCGCTCATCCGGCCCGGCGACGACCTCGCGCGGCTGATCGTCGGGCGCGTCGCGTTCGCCGACGGCGACATCCTCTGCCTCGCCTCCTCGGTCTGGTCCAAGGCCCATGCCAATGTCCGCGGTCTCGACGCGATCGAGCCAACGGCACGGGCGTCCGCGATCGCGGCCCGGACGGGGGAGG
Organism: Methanomicrobiales archaeon; assembly: GCA_017883495.1. Taxonomy (GTDB): domain Archaea; phylum Halobacteriota; class Methanomicrobia; order Methanomicrobiales; family Methanospirillaceae; genus UBA288. Next base: position 3,936 of record JADGNL010000240.1, read on the forward strand.
ACCCGCGCTTCATCCAGGCCGTCCTCGACGAGTCCGAGTCGCTCCTGCTCGAGCATCCCTTCGTCCTCTCAGTCCTGCCGTGGGGCCACATCGGCGTTCGCGCCGGCGTGGACCAGTCGAACATCGAGGGCGGCGAGGTGATCCTGCTCCCGCGCGACCCGATGGCAGCAGCGGCCGGGCTCGCGTCCGAGCTCCTCGAGGCCGCGGGCGCCTCCGTCGGCGTGATCGTGACCGATACCTGCGGCCGGTCGTTCCGGCGCGGCCAGACCGGGCACGCGATCGGCTGGGCCGGCATGACCGCGATCCGCGACTTCCGCGGCGAGACCGACCTCTTCGGCCACGAGCTGAAGATCACGGAGGAGGCGGTCGTGGACGAGATCGCCGGCTTCGCGAACCTCGTCATGGGCGAGAGCGACGCGGGGGTGCCGGCCGTCGTCATCCGCGGAATACCGCCCTGGCAGGGGCACGACGAGATCTACTGGCACGAGGGCGAGGACCTGATCCGCGACGCGCTCTGCCGCGTCCACGAGATCGCGCCGCTGCGGTAGGGGCGACGGGACGAACAACTCTTCGCCCGGAGTTCCGTCGCCCCGACGACGGCCGAAAGCACTTCGACGACTTGGCGTTCGATCTCGATAGATAGACCCGATCGCAGCGAACGAACCTGACGGAACCCTCGACTGCAACTGCCGGGGTGACATCGCGGGTGCCGTCTGGCTCTCGAAGCGTACTGATGCCGATACCTCCGTGCCCGGTCCCATGTTGCCGGCCAGCACGGAGGGCGGACCATCCGAGAATCTTTTTGCGGGAGCCTGATCCGCGAATGGATCGGTCGACCCCGGCCGGCCGGGTGCCATCATCCAGGTTGATGGAACTATGATGGAACTCTGTTCTCGTGCCTGCGTCGTCGAACACAGCGAAGGCATGCGACCTTGAACCCCCGCCTTCCGGATGACGGGAGCTCGCGCCGCTCCTTTCCGCCGCGCCTCACGCGGTCGAAGATGCCTTTTCAGGAGCTGCGACGCTGCGGCGGCATCCGCCGGTGCAGGAGGGCCACGTCTCGTCGTTCGGACGAAACAGAAAAAGGGGAAGGTCAGTAGTCGCCCATGCCGCCGGGGCCGCCCTCGGGCATCTGCGATTTGGAGCCCGCAATGACGTCGTCGATCCGGAGGATCATCACTGCGGCCTCGGTAGCCGACGAGATCGCCTGGGTCTTGACCCGGAGGGGCTCGACAACGCCGGCCGCCTCCATGTCGACGGCCTCGCCCGTCCTGACGTCGACTCCGGCCGTCGCGCAGCCCGCGTCGTGCGCGGCCCGCAGCGCGACCAGC
>JADGNL010000241.1 GCA_017883495.1 Methanomicrobiales archaeon
GCCGACGTGGTCCTGTACTTCAACGAGATGACCTGGATCGCGGCGAACGAGCCGATCTCCCTGTTCGACTACAACGGCAACACGCGGATCGACTTCGCGGACGTTGTCTGGCTCTTCAACAACCTCTGAGCGAGGAAAACGTTCACCTTTTTTCACTCGCTCCTTCTATCATCGAGATCTGGGAGGGGGCTTACGCTGCCCCCCCGCCGCGCAGACGCGGATCCCTTCTCCGCGATATGATGCCTCCGATGGGTCCTGCGCTCTCCCCCGAGACGGAGCAGGCAAGCGGCAGAGGAAGAACATCGGTGTTGACGATCAAGCAGCAGTCGGCTCCGTTCCCACGGAGGCGCCGTTTGCAGGAGGGGAACGGAGATCTGCCGGCAAGCAGCGGAGCGGGAGCGAGCCGGCTCCTCCACACGTGCGGTTACCGTCGCCGGCGGTGAGCGGGAAACCTCAACAGGTCTCGCCGACCTCGGCGGCTCACTCGCCTGCCGACTGCCCCGGTAATGCGAGAGGGCGGCCCGGCCGGCGCTCAGCCCGCGCGGACCACGACGATCCGCCACGCGGCTCCGTCGAGCCCGGCCGTCGCCCAGACAGCATTCTGCTTCACGGCCGCCCCCCCGGGCGGGGTGAGCGTGTACGAGCCGCTCCCGATCGGTTCGGCGCCGATGCGTTTCGCCATCGCGACGAACTCGGGGAACCCGGCGTAGGCCGGGTCCGTGATCACGTTCCTGCCGATCCTGCCGGAGTCGCGGTCGTAGATCACGCGCCCGTCCGGGGCCATCGCCCAGGCGGCGAGCGTGGTTCCCGAGGTCGCGCGGTCCGAGCGGTCCGCGAGGAGGAAGTCCGGCTCCACGACGGCCGAGACGAGCCCGAGGAACGCTCCGCCGCTCCCCGTGACCGGGCGCTGGATCACAACCGCGTCGAACCCCTCGGCGGCCCGGAATACGTCCGACATCAGGGGCCGGCGTTCCGCGAGGCCGCGCTGGACGTGGGACTGGTTCCCGACAGACGTCCCGACCACCGATCCGTACTCCTCGGGCATCGCGGCCGCGATCCGTCCGTCCGGCGTGATCGTGACCGCGTCGGCCGCGTACGGCGACGAGGCCGCGAGGCGGGCGAGCGTGGCGTTGGCCCCGGGCCCCGCGAGGCCGGACGCGCCGAGTTCGCCGGCGGCCGACGCGACGTTCCGGTCGATCTCCTCGAGCGTCGTGTTCACGTCGGCCACGAGCGCGGCGAGGACGACGGACGGGTCCGCATTCACGACGGGTGCGCCCGTCGTCGGGACGAACGGCGCCCCGTCCGGTGGGGCGGAGGAGCAGCCGGCCGAGACCGCGGCGAGGGCGAGCAGGAGGCAGACGAGGATCGGACGGGACTCCATGGGAACAGGTGGTCCCGAAATGGATATAAGTTAGGCGTCCCTGTCCTCGGACTCCCGCGGCGGCAGCAGGTCGCCGGCGAGCTTGAGAGCGCAGAGGTCGCCGCACATGGAGCAGGTCTCGAGCGCCCCGTCGCGCTCGTGGATTCGCCGGGCGTGCTCGGGAAAGAGGGCGAGGCGGAACTGCTCGTCCCAGTCCAGCCGTCGGCGGGCCTGGCCCATCGCGTCCTCGCGCCGGGCGGCGCCGCCGTCCGGCCGGCGCGAGAGGGTTCCCACGTGAGCCGCGAGCCGTGCCACCCGCGTCCCCTCGACGATGTCCTGCCGGTCCGGCAGGGCCAGGTGCTCGGCCGGCGAGACCATGCAGAGGAAGTCGGCCCCGTTCTGGCAGGCGACGGCCCCGCCGATCGCGGCGACCACGTGGTCGTACCCTGCCGCGAGGTCGGTCACGAGCGGGCCGAGGAGATAGAGCGGGGCATCGTCGGTCAGCTCCTTGAGCATCCGGACGTTGTACCCGACCTGTTCGAGCGGGATGTGGCCGGGTCCCTCGATCATCCGCTCGACCCCTGCCGACAGGGCCCGCTTCGCGAGCCGGCCGAGAGTCAGGTACTCCGTCGCCTTCGCGAGCCGCTCGGCATCGGAGCGGGAGCCCGGGCGCATCCCGTCCCCGAGCGACGCGACCACGCCGTGCTCGGCCAGGAGCTCGCAGAGGTAGTCGAACTCCGAGTAGAGCGGGTTCTCCTCGCCGCGTTCGGCCATCATCACCGTATGGAACGCCCCGCCGCGCGAGACCACGCCCATCACGCGCGGGTCGTCGACGAGCGCGGCGTAGGCCTCGCGGTTGACGCCGCAGTGGAGGGTCAGGAAGTCGACGCCGTCGCGGCAGTGCTCGCGAATCACGCGGAAGAGCAGGTCCGCGTCGACGTCGGCCGCGTTCCCGGCCCGGCGGACCGCCTCGTAGATCGGCACGGTTCCCACGGGCGCGTCGAGCGCGAGGATCGAGGAGCGGATCGCGGGCAGGTCGCCGCCCGTCGAGAGGTCCATCAGGGCGTCCGCTCCCTCGGCGAGCGCGGCCCGGGCCTTCTCGAGCTCCTCGGCCGGGTCGCAGAGCGTGCCCGAGGTGCCGATGTTCACGTTCACCTTGACGCGGCAGCCCTCACCGACGGCGCAGAGCCGGTGCTCGCGCCGGGGGTTGGCCGGGACAACGATCCGGCCGCGGGCGATCGCCCGGGCCACGCGGCGGGGGACGAGGCCCTCGTCGCGGGCGATGACATGGGCCACCTCCGGCACGGACCGGAGGCACTCCTCGATCAGGCCGTGCATAAACAGGATATGGCGGGCGGTCGTTATATGGTTTGTATGCCGATCCGATGGATTCCGGGGCGGGGCATGTACGCGAACGCGTACCTGGCCGGCACCGTGCTCGTGGACGCGGGCGTGCCGCCCATGGCGGTCGAGCCCTACCGGGACGAGATAGAGCTGATCGTCCTGACGCACGGCCACTTCGACCACACTGCGTACGTCCGGGAGATCGCGCACATGTGCGACGCAGAGATCGCGATCCACGCGGACGACGCCCCGGCCCTCCTCGAGGAGCACCGTTCGCTCTCGCTGCAGTTCGGCGCCCGTCCTCCCGGAATCGTGCCGGACCGTATCCTCCGCGAGGGCGACGAGGTGGGAGAGTACCGCATTATCCACACGCCGGGCCATACGCCGGGCTCGTGCTGCCTCTACGACGTGGTCGCGGGCGACCTTATCGCGGGCGACACGGTCTTCTCGGACGGCTGCTTCGGCCGATACGACTTCGCCGGCGGCTCCCGCGAGGCCCTGACGGCGTCGCTCGACCGGCTCGCCGCGCTTGAGGTCCGCGGCCTCTACCCGGGCCACGGCTTCCCCGAGGAGGAAGGCGGAAGCCGGCAGGTCAGGGCGGCGGCCTCGCTGATCCGACGGCTCTGAAATGGAGCCGGGCGTCTACTGCCTGGCCTTCGAGAACCCGGCAGCCGTTCTCGAGGTCGGGCGGCTCGGGGCGGTCGCATTCCGGCCCGGGTACCACATCTACGTCGGCTCGGCCCTCGGCCCCGGCGGCCTCGCCCGGGTCGAGCGGCACCTCCGCCTCGGGCGCGCCCGGGACCGGAGCCCGCACTGGCACGTGGACCGCCTCCTCCTCGACCCCAGGTTCCGGCTCGCCGCGGTGGTGGCGGCCTGCACAAGCGAACGGCTCGAATGCGAGCTGGCCCGGGCCATCGGCGGCGAGACTGCCGCCGGCTTCGGCGCGACCGACTGCCGGTGCGGGTCGCACCTCCTGTTCCGTTCCCGGGATCCGGTCGATGAGCTCTGCGCGGCCTTCCGGGCGATCGATCTCGTCCCGATCGTCACCCGCTTTAAAAACGATTTCGAAAAGGCTATGGTGACAGATGAAGAGGACTGATACAGAGGCGCGATCCTCGCGATGATCTCGATCCTGTACGTCGACGACGAACCCGGGCTCGTTGCCCTTCTCCGGCACTATCTCCAGGAGTCCGGGGAGTTCCGGGTCTTCACGGCGGGGTCGGGCCCGGAGGCGCTCGCCTTCCTGGAACGGCATCCGGTCGATGTGGTCGTCTCGGACTACCAGATGCCCGGCGTGAACGGGATCGAGCTCCTCCGCGAGTGCCGTCGGCGGTTCGACGGGCTTCCCTTCATCCTCTTCACGGGCCGCGGGCGCGAGGAGGTCGTGATCGAGGCGATCGAGTACGGGGTCGATTTCTACCTTCAGAAGGGGGGCGACCCCGAGTCCCAGTTCGCCGAGCTCGCCCACAAGTGCCGGCAGGCCGTCCGCCGGCAGC
>JADGNL010000242.1 GCA_017883495.1 Methanomicrobiales archaeon
CACCGAGGTCGGCTCAGAGATCGGTGCGGAGGTCGTGTCGGTGGTCGTCACCGAGGTCGGCGCGGCAGTCTGGCCCGGGACGGTGGTCACGGTGACGATCGGGAGGGTCGCCTGACCCGGCGGGACGGAGGTGACCGGGACGACGATCGCAGACCCGCCCGTGTAGCTCGAGTCCTGCTCGATATAGGAGGTCCGGACTGCGGTCGGCGTCGCGGTCGCATTCGCGGTGGCGTTCGCGGTCGTGTTCGGCTTGGCTGTCGTGTTCGCGTTCGGTGCGTATACGTTTCCAGAGGATGCGGTCGTGACCGCCGTCGTCACGACTTCGGCGGGGGTGCCGGTCGTGATCGGAGCAGTGGTCGCAAGGGTTGTCCCGGCCGGTGTGGGGGTGACGGTCCGGTTCGTGCCGGGGGTCGTCGTACACCCGGCGACGACAAGGCCGCCCACCAGCACCGCTACCAGGGCCAGTAGCAGAGCAGTTTTTGCCATAAACTAGGTACTGTTCGTCCCGGTAGGGTTAAACCTGTCGAAGATCGGAGATCGCTCGCCGTGCCGCAATGGGGAAATATTAAAAAAGGGGGGCCCTGCGCGGAATCCCGGCGGTCAGAGCCGGCCGGCCCCGCGAAGGTCGGCGTCGATAGCGGCGGCGGCCCGTTTGCCCGCGCCCATCGCGAGGATCACGGTCGCGGCCCCGGTGGCGATGTCGCCGCCGGCGTAGACCCGCGGCAGAGAGGTGCGTCCGTCCTCGTCCACGACCAGGTTTCCCTTCCGTCCGGTGGCGGCGCCCGGGAGCAACCGAACCAGGAGGGGGTTGGGGCTCGTTCCGATCGCCTGGATCACGGTATCGGCGTCGATCACGAACGTCGAGCCCTCGACCTCCCGGGGCTCCGGCCGGCCGCTCTCGTCGAGGTCGCACATGGCCATCGCGACGCACTCGACCCCGGTCACGGCGGGCTCGCCGTGGATCCTGACCGGCGCTGCGCAGGTCACGAACTCGACCCCCTCCTCCTTGGCGTGGCGGACCTCGTCCCGGCGGGCGGGAAAGTCCTCCTCGCGCCGGCGGTAGACGAGCGTGACCCGCGCGCCGAGTCGCAGGGCGACGCGGGCCGCGTCCATGGCGACGTTGCCGCCGCCCGTAACCACGACGCGGCTCCCGCGCTTGACCGGCGTTCCGGTTGCGGGGAAGCGGTCCGCCCGCATCAGGTTGACTCTCGTCAGGAACTCGTTCGCGGAGTAGACCCCGTTCGTCTCCTCCCCCGGAATGCCCATGAACGACGGCAGCCCGGCCCCGGTCGCGACGAAGACCGCGTCGAAGTCGAGGAGCTCCTTCACCGGGACCGAGGCGCCGACGAGCATGTTCGTCCGCAGCTCGACGCCGAGGGCGAGCACGCGCCCGATCTCCGCCCTGACGATCGCCTTGGGGAGGCGGAACTCGGGGATACCGTAGACGAGGACGCCGCCGGGCTCGTGCAGGGACTCGTAGAGCGTGACTCCGTGCCCGCGCCGCGCCAGCTCCGCCGCGGCCGTCAGGCCCGCAGGACCCGAGCCCACCACGGCCACGCGCTTCCCCGAGGGCGGGGCTGGCTCAGTCGGTGCGCTCTCCTCGCCCTCGCCCACGTCGGCCGCAAACCGCTCGAGCGCGCCGATGTTGATCGCGCACTCCTTCTTTCCGAGGATGCAGGCCCCCTCGCACTGGCTCTCCTGCGGACAGACGCGGCCGCAGACGGCCGGGAGCAGGTTCGCCTCGAGGATCCGCGCCCGGGCATCGACGAAGCGCCCCTCCGCGATCGCGGCGAGGAAGCCCGGAATATCGATTCCGACCGGACAGCCGCCGATACAGGCAGGCTTCTTGCACTGGAGGCAGCGCGCGGCCTCGGCCACGGCCTCGTCGGGTCCGAGCCCGAGGTCGACCTCGCCGAAATCGTGGACCCGCACCTCCGCGGCCCGTTCAACCATGCGGCGCCCCCGTCTCGCACCCGCAGCGGGAAGCGTGGTGATGCTCGAGGGCCTCGCGCTCCTCGTCGAGATAGATCCGCTGCCGCTGCATCAGTCGGTCGAAATCGACGGCGTGGGCGTCGAACTCGGGGCCGTCGACGCACGCGAACCGGGTCTCGCCGTTCACGACCACCCTGCAGGAGCCGCACATGCCCGTGCCGTCGACCATGATCGGGTTCAGGCTGACCAGGGTCCGGATCCCCCTCGGCCGCGTCACCCCGCTCGTGACCTTCATCATGATCGCCGGACCGATGATCCAGACGCAGCCGATCACCTCCTGCTCGATCAGCTCCTTCAGCACGTCCGCGGCGAAACCGTGTCGGCCCTTCGAGCCGTCGTCGGTGGTCACGTACAGGTCGTCGCAGGCCTCTCGCATTTCGTCCTCGAGGATCAGGAGGTCCGCGTTCCGCGCCCCGATGATCCCGATCACGCGGTTGCCTGCCGCCTTCAGGGTCCGCGCGATAATCGGGCAGGAGGCGATGCCGACCCCGCCGCCGACGATCACGCAGGTCTGATTCTCGGGGATTTCACTGGGTCGCCCGAGAGGGCCTGCCACATCCAGGATCGCGTCCCCGGGCCCGAGCTCGGCAAGGCGATGCGTGGTCGCGCCGACCGCCATGAAGATCACCCGTACCCGGTCGCCGTCCACGGCCGAGATCGTGAGGGGTATCCGCTCACCCTCCGGGTCGACGCGAACGATCAGAAACTGCCCGGCCCGTGCATGCCGTGCCACGTGCGGCGCCTCGACCACGAGCGCGTGCACGCGGTCGGCCAGCGGTTCGGCCTTCACCACTCTGTACACTCAGACTGCCTCCGAACCCCCGGGGTTCTTCTGCATAATTTCGCGCTCCCGTTTCATTACTTTACGCCTCCTGACCGCGACCCCGCGCGTCGACCGGAGCATCTCGCCTGCCGACATGGCCGCGCGCCCGGTCGCGTACGCGGACGGCCCGACCACGAGCACCTCGTCGCCGGGGCGGATTCGCGGGTCCGCGTCGAGGACACCGGGGGCGAGGACGTCGCCCTGCGGCACGAAGTCGTCGATCTCGATCCGATAGCCATTGCCGAGGAGGGACCAGCCCTCGAAGGTCGGGCGGAGCAGGCCGGCCTCGGCGTCGATCCCGAAGACGGGGTTCCGGCCGCGGAGGTACTGGACATTGGGATAGCGCCCGCGGCTCCGGAGCCCGGCGGACGAGAGCTCGCAGTCGAACTGGTAGAGCGCGAGACCGCGGAGCGGGTCCTCGGGCTGCCGGCGACTCCCGTCGAGGGCCGCGTCGAGGAGGGTGAGCGAGGCGTCGGAGGTTGGCCGGCCGTCGACGACCGTCGGTTCGAGCGTGCACCCGATCTCGCTCGCGGCCGCCTCGGCCACGCGGAGGGCGCCGCCCTCGAGGTGGGCGATCACGCGTGAAAAGTCATGGCGGGAGAGGTAGGCGGCGAGACTGGCCGCGATCACGGCGATCTCCTCCGCGTCCCAGTACCCGGTCACGGGGACGTCGTAGTGCGCGGCGGGATAGCAGAGTTCGAGCTCCCGCGGGACGATTCCGAGCGGGGAGGTCACGATCAGCTCGTGGGCCCGGCCGCGGATCGCGCCCTGGAAGAGGGCGTGACTGCGGGAGAGGGAGTAAGGCTTTCGGGCCGAGCAGGGCAGGAGCACGACCGTGTCCGTACGGCCCGGCCGGTACCGCTCGAGCACCCGTTCGGCAAAGCGGCGCACCTCGGGCCGGCCGAGGGCCTCGGCAGAGTTCGCGCGCATGGGCGCGGGGCCCGTCACGGGTGTCCAGCGCTCGACGAACGCGTACCGCCGGTCGAGCAGGCGCAGGACGGCGACGAAGTTCGCGTCGAGGCGGCAGCGGGTATCGACCAGATCCCGGAGGCGACCGTCGTGGACGAACCGGCGAACGAGCGCGAGCTCTCGGTCGAGGGCGAGCCGGTTGTGCAGGCCGAGGTCACCCGCAGCGCACCCG
>JADGNL010000041.1 GCA_017883495.1 Methanomicrobiales archaeon
CGCGTCATCGGTCAGCGCGAGATCACGCACCTCGGCGAAGACCATCTCAAGCATGGCGAGGCCGATGGTCGCACCGTTCACGTCAACCGGCCGTACATGCCGCATCGCATCGGCGGCGCAGCACGGGATGTCATAGTTCGTCATTTCATCACCCAATGATCCAGTTGAACAGGTAGCCGACCGCGATGATCCCAACGCCGACGACTGTGATGAAGACCGCCAAGAGCTGCGGCTTGAGCACCTTTCGGAGCAGGATCATCTCGGGCAGCGAGAGCGCGGTCACGGACATCATGAAAGCGAGGGCCGTGCCGAGCGCGACGCCGGCGCGAGTCAGTTCGGAGACGAGCGGCAGGATCCCGGCCGCGTTCGAATAGAGCGGGATCCCGATCAGCACGGCGACGATCACCGAGAACGGATTGCCTGGCCCGGCGTACTGCGCAAGTGCCCCCGCCGGGATCCAGCCGTGCATCAGCGCGCCGATCCCGATGCCGATCACGACGTAAAGCCAGATCCGTTTGAGGATATCGAGCGAGGCCTCCCATGACCCGGCGAGCCTATCCAGGAATGACGGTTCCTCGCCCCGCCCTCCTGAGGGTCCGACCTTGATCTGGTAGACGTACTCCTCGACGTAGCGTTCGAGGCCGAGCCGGCCGATCACGATCCCCGCGGCGATGGCGATCAGCTCGCCGGACACGATGTAGATCAGGGCGATTTGCCAGCCGAAGAGCCCCCAGAGCATGCCGAGCGCGATCTCGTTGACCATCGGCGCGGCGATCAGGAACGAGAACGTGACCCCAAGCGGGATCCCGGCCTCGACGAAGCCGATGAAGAGCGGCACGGCCGAGCAGGAGCAGAACGGCGTCACGATCCCGAGGAGCGCGGCGAGGACGTTTCCGACGATGGTCGAGCCCTTCCGCTCGGCGAGCCAGGCCCGCGTCTTTTCGGGGGAGAAGAACGAGCGGATGAACGTGATTGCGAAGATGATCGCGACCAGCAGGATGAAGATCTTGACCGTGTCGAAGATGAAGAAGTTCAGCGCGCTGCCGGCGTGCGATTCGGGCGAGAGCCCGAGGACGCTGTACGTGAACCAGTCCACGACGGCCTGCCAGGGCTCAAAGACCAGTGGTCTCGCCTCCTTGTACAGAAACGGTTCCTGTCAGAAGCATCCGCCATGCTTCGGAGACACCGATACGGTGCTGTGCAGGGCCATTGGTCAGGTGTGCAGGTATCATGTTCCGCCCACTATGGAGATCCCGCCTAGCGCCGCTCACGCTGGGTTCAACTTTACTTGAACGCCGGCCAAACATATATCACTATCGATTCCATATAATCTTGAAGTCACCAATGCCGATTCCGCGAGAAGTCGACGATAGCCTCAGGTCCGTCGGAGGAGTCCCGGGGCTCGAGGCCATGCTCCCCGGCGAGGACGAGCTGGCCGAGACGAGCCGTATCCACCACGCGCTCTCGGAGCCTCTCCGGCTCCGCATCGTCCACGCCCTCGCCGTCCAGCCGCTCTGCGTCTGCGTAATCAAGGAGATCGCCGGGATTGCCGACTCGAAGCTCTCGTATCACCTGAACCAGCTCAAGAAGGCCGATCTGATCGTGGGCGAGCAGCAGGGGAGCTGGATCATCTACCGTCTCACGCCGCGCGGCGAACGGTGCCTGTCAGCGCGGTATCCACCGCCCGATTGAGAGGCGGTGCTCACCGTCCGATCGGGAGTGCCGACGAATTCCGTAGAGGGCCTCAGGAACGGCGCGCCATCGCTTCAAACGCTTTCCGGCCGTAGAAAAACGGCCGACCACCCATATTCAGCGCCGGCCGTACAGGTTGACCGTGTTGACGAGCTCGAAGAAGCCCGAGAGTTCGAGCTCGAGTACGCCCTCGCGGGTCATGCCCATGCTCGTCTCGCCGTCGGCCGTCAGCGTCTCGGGACCGCGAACCACGGTCCGAAGATGGCCGTCGGCCGAGAGGATCCGTTCGGCCTCGGCGTCGTGGACGAGCGCGCGCCCCGGCAGGATCACCACGTCCTCGAGGTCGGCGAGGTCGAGTTCGCGGAGGTCGTCGGCCGTGATCAGGCAGGCGATCTCCTTTGCGACGGGCACGACCGTGGCCGTCCCGCCGAGCCGCCAGAGCAGGTCGCGAAGGAACGGCGCCGCGATGCTGGACGTGACCACCGACGCCCGGCCCGTCAGGCGTGGCAGGCGGTCGAGCAGGTCGGGCTCGTTCCGGATCGCGAACGGCGAGCCGATGGCCGGGTCGAGGAGCGGCGTGCCTGTCACCCGCATGGAGCGGCCTTCCGCCGTCTCGCAGACGAGCGCCGCGAACGACTCCACGCTCTGCGGCTCGACGCCCGGGAGGACCGGGGCGTTTCCGAGCACGAGCCCCTGGTGCGGCTCGTTCGCAAAGCGCATCAGGATCAGTCCCTTCGCGCCCGCGTCCTCGAGCCAGTCCGCGGTCGCCTCGAGCACGGGGCCGTCGTTCACGCCCGGCAGCACGACGAGCGCCGCGTACAGGTCGATCGCGCCCGCGAGTTCCTCGATCACGGCGATCGAGGCCTCGGGGGTCGGGTCGTGCATGTACTCGCGGCGCAGGGCCGGGTCCGAAGCGAAGACCGTGAACGAGACCTCCGCGAGCCCGAAGTCGATCAGGCGGCGGGCCACGGCCGGATCGTCGAACCCCTTGCCCGAGGTGTACCCGATGTGGAGCGGGGCCTCGATCGCGGCCAGCACCTCGACGAGGTCGTCGAAGGCAGGATAGCAGCTCGGGTCTCCGCCGCCGCTGATCGTGACGCGATCGATCTCGTCGTCGACGAGCTGGAGCCGGCCGAGCGTCTCCTCGGCCACGTCCCGGAACGCCCGGAAGCCCGGATAGGCCTCCCTGACCATCTGCGTGCAGTAGTCGCAGCCCTTCCGGAACGGGAGGCAGTGCCGGCACCCGAGCGGCTCGGGGTCCCGGACATGCCGGAAGTAGCAGTATGCGCAGAAACCCCGGCAGTCGAGCCCGGGCCGTCCGCCAACGTCGACGATCAGCTGGCCCATCACCACAAGCTCGTCGGGCGGATTAAAAAGGGGTTCGATTCAGCAGGTGCCGCGGACCCGGAAGACCGCGCCGAGTGCCCGGAATGCGTCCTCGATCTCGTCGAAGTTCGGGATCCGGTTCTCGCGGAGGATCCGGAGGCCGGCCCGGATCGAGTCGCCGCCGGCGAGGCAGCCGACGATCATCTTGTCCGTGTGCTGGCTGAACCGAACGATCTCGCTTGCGAGATGGGCCGGGTCCATGGTCGCGGACGGCACGGCGATCACGATCGCGATGTCCCAGAGGTCGTCCCGCCGGAGCAGGGTATCGAAGACGCGGGCGAACCGGTCCGCGCCCGCGTCGCCGATCAGGTCGAGCGGGTTCTGGTGGTTCCATTCGTTGGGGAGGAGGGTGTTGAGTTCCTCGAGGATCTCGGGCGGCAGGGTGATCAGGTCCACGCCCCACTCCTCGGCGTAGTCGGACGAGAGGACGGCAAGGCCGCCCGCGCTCGTGACCACGACCGCGCGCCGGCCGAGGGGGTAGCCCTCGGAGCCGAGCAGCTCCGCGATCTGGAACGCATCCGAGAACGACTCGACCGCGATCACGCCGGCCTGCTCGAACGCGCCCCGGTAGACCGCGTAGTCGCCCGCGAGCGAGCCCGTGTGCGAGGAGGCGGTCGCGCGCCCCTTGGTCGACGATCCCGACTTGAGCACGATCACCGGCTTCCTCTCCGTGACCCGGCGGACGACCTTGAGGAAACCGCACCCGTCCCGAATCTCCTCCACGTACATGATGATCGACTTGGTGTTCGCGTCCTGCTCGGCGAACTTGAGGTAGTCCTGGAACGTGAGGTCGGCCTGGTTCCCGACCGAGATCACGAACGAGAAGCCGATCTCCTCGGGGAGCGACCAGTCGACGATCATGGTGATCACGGCCCCGGACTGGGAGATGAACGCGATCGTGCCGGACTTCGGCGAGACCGGGTCGAAGGTCGTGTTGATCCCGTATGGTGGGAGCATGATTCCCAGGCAGTTCGGCCCGACCACGCGGATTCCCGCGGCCCGCGCGTTCGCCATCACCTGCTCCTCAAGCAGCCGACCCGCCTCGCCCGACTCGCGAAAGCCAGCCGAGAGAATCACAGCCAGCCGTACGCCTGCAGCTCCGGCTTCGGCCATCACGCCCGGCACGAGTTCGGCAGGGACGGCGATCACGGCCATCTCCACAGGACCCGGCACGGCCGAGAGCGAGGGATAGGCCTGCCGTCCGAGGACCTCGGTGCGTTTGGGGTTGACCGGATAGAGCGCGCCCTTGTACGAGAGCAGGTTCCGAAGAGCCGCGTACCCGACCTTCCGCGGATCGGCCGAGGCCCCGACGACCGCGATCGCGCGCGGCAGGAAGAGATCGGCCGGGACCGCCTCCGGCTCGATGCACGGCACCTCCACGGGGGTGTCGTCGGTGTAGAGCCGGGCGTCCACGACCATGGCGCCCTTCTCGTAGAGCACGACCGGGTTCAGGTCGAACTCCACGAGCATGCGGTCGTTGTCGAAGAGGTCCGCGACGCGGACGATCAGGTCGACGAGGGCCTCCTCGTCGAGGGGCGGGTAGTCGCGATAGCCCCGGATCAGCCGGTAGGCTCCAATTTGCCGGACCATCGCCCGAACCTCGTCGCGGCTGAGGGGCAGCACCCGGACCACGACATCGTGCAGGAACTCGACGAGCGTGCCGCCGAGGCCGAAGGTCAGGACCTTGCCGAAGGAGGTATCGGTCCGGCCGCCGACGATCAGCTCGAACCCCGACCGGGCCTGGGCCGCGACGAGCACCCCCTCGATCCGGGCGTTCGGCATGCGCTCGCGCACGTTCCCGACGATCGTGTCGTAGGCCTTGGCCGCCGTGTCGGGGGAGGCGACGTTCAGCACCACGCCGCCCGCGTCGCTCTTGTGCACCACGTCCGGCGAGACGATCTTCAGTACGACCGGGAACCCGATCCGGGCTGCGGCTTCTGCGGCCTCCTCGCGCGAAGCCGCGAGCGCCGAGGCCGGCACCGGGACCCCCGCGTTCCTCAGCAGCCGGTACGCATCCTCCTCTTCCAGCAGCATTTTTGCCATGACCGTCCTCCGGCTCACTCAGAAAGCCTCCTCGAAGAATAAAAGGGTATGGTCAGCCGTAGGTGTGGCCGGCCGCGACCCGGAGCATCGCGTACATCACGATCACGTAGCCGACGATCCGGACGATGAGGATCAGGAGCTCGGTCGAACTCGTCCC
>JADGNL010000004.1 GCA_017883495.1 Methanomicrobiales archaeon
CACTACTGCGACTGGCTCGTCACGAAGGAGATCGCCGAACACATCCTCTGAGCCGCCCACTCTTTTCACCATCCGTATATAGGTACGACCCCAACGCTGATCCGCATGGAGTCGAAGGTCCCGGCGAGCGAGCTCGACGACCGCCTGAAACGGTTCCGGCGCCTCATGGACGCCGCGGACCCGGCGTGGGAGCTCGCCGTTGTCCTCAGCAAGATCAATCTCTACTACTTCACGGGTACCATGCAGGACGGCGTGCCCCTCGTCCCCCGCGACGGCGAGGCCTGCCTCTGGGTCCGTCGGAGCTACGAGCGGGCCACGGACGAGTCGCTCTTTTCCGCAATCCGGCCGATGCGATCCTATCGCGACGCCGCGGCGGGCATGGCCGCGATCCCGGCGACCGTGCACCTGGAGACCGAGCAGGTGCCGCTCGCGGCGTACGGCCGGCTGCGGAAGCACTTCCCGTTTCGGGAGGTGCGCGCGGCCGACCAGCAGATCCTCCGGGCCCGTGCGGTCAAGAGCCCGTACGAGCTCGATCTGATGGCGCGGGCCGGCGCGATCCACCGCCGCGTGCTTGAGGACCGCGTGCCCGAGATCCTCCGCGAGGGGATGAGCGAGGCCGAGCTGACGAGCGAGCTCTACACCCTGATGATGGACGAGGGCCACCACGGGATCGTCCGGTTCGGCATGTTCGAGTCCGAGATCGTGCTCGGGCTGATCGGCTTCGGCGAGAGCTCGATCTATCCGACGTACCTCGACAGCCCGGGCGGCAATGCGGGCATGGGACCGGCCGTCCCGCTCTTCGGGAGCCGGACGCGCCTCCTCGCCGACGGCGACCTCGTCTTCGTCGATATCGGGTGCGGCTACGCCGGGTACCACACGGACAAGACCATGACGTACGTCTTCGGCACGCCGCTTCCGGACGAGGCCGTCGCGGCTCACGAGCGGTGCGTGGAGATTCAGGACGCGATCACCCCGCTTCTCGCGCCCGGGGCCGTCCCCTCGGCGATCTACGAAACGGTCACGGCCGAGCTCGAGCCCGCGTTCCTCGAGAATTTCATGGGCTACGGCGGGCGACGCGTCCAGTTCGTCGGTCACGGGATCGGGCTGGAGATCGCAGAGAACCCGGTCATCGCCCGGGGCTTCGACGAGCCGCTCGAGGCGGGGATGGCGATCGCCGTCGAGCCCAAGGAAGGGATCAAGGGGGTCGGGATGGTCGGGATCGAGAACACGTTCGTGGTTACACCCGGCGGCGGCCGGAGTCTGACCGGGCACCACCCCGGGCTGATGCAGATCGGATAAGAAACCACTGTTTATCGATCGTCGCGGTGCCGGATCGCTTCTGCTCCGCTGCTAGCCGACAACCGGGAAGGAGCCGCACCCCTCCCCCGTTACCTGAGCCTTTGGAAGAGCGATCTCCTCATCGACTCCGTTTTCATCCGGCCATGACCTTTCCGTGCTCGTCGATCTCGCCCCGGTGGATTCGCGTCGACGAGATCCACCGGCCGTCCTCCGCGAGGACGCAGCTGATCTGGTGGATGTCGACCTTCCGCTTCCCGCGCTCGCGCCGGAGCCGGTTGATCTCGATCGCGACCGGCAGAGTCTCCTCCGAGACCACGAGCGCGTCGAAGTCGAGGTCGAGGGCCGAGCCGTACCGGTCCGAGAGCGACTCGATCTCGTACCCGATGCCTCGATCGAACTCCTTCACGAACCGCTCGACGCCGGCGCGCCGCTCCGCGTATGACCGGACGGGATGTCTCTTCGCCCCGGCGAACGCGTCCGAGGTCAGGCCGATCACGACCGTGCCGGCCGGTCCGGCGAGCTCGAACGAACGGGTGAGAAGGGTCCGGTGCCCGTCGTGGAGCGGGTCGAAGGTGCCCCCCACCATAATCTTCATCCCCTCTCCGTTGCCACCTCTCCTTTAATATGGATACTGGTACGCTCGGGGCCGACGTCTTTCTCGCGCCGAACGCGACCGTCCTCGGCGACGTCACCCTCGGGGACCGGGTCGGGATCTGGTTCGGGGCCGTGGTCCGGGCCGATAAGGACCGGATCGCGATCGGTGCGGACTCGAACGTCCAGGACAACTGCGTGGTCCACTGCTCCGCGGGCCGGCCCGTCACGCTCGGCCGGGAGGTCTCGGTCGGACACGGCGCGATCCTGCACGGCTGCACCATCGGCGACCGCGTCCTCGTCGGCATGGGCGCGATCGTCCTGAACGGGGCCGTGATCGGCGAGGACTCGCTGATCGGGGCCGGGGCCGTCGTGACCGAGGGGGCCGAAGTCCCGCCGGGCTCGGTCGTGGTGGGCGTCCCCGGAAAGGTCGTAAAGCAGACGACCGAGGCGCAGCGGATGCACATCCGGCAGAACGCGGCCTCGTACGTCGAGCTCGCGGGGCGGTACCGGTGACGCCCGCGGTCGTCGTGGTCGGCGGGGGCGTGGCCGGCTGCCAGGCCGCGCTCGACCTCGCGAACCACGGCCTCCAGGTCCACCTGGTCGAGCGCGAGCCCTCGATCGGTGGGCGCATGGCCCAGCTCGACAAGACCTTCCCGACGAACGACTGCTCCATGTGCATCCTCTCGCCGAAGATGGTCGACGTCGAACGCCACCCCCTGATCCGGGTCCACACCCTCGCCGAGGTGACGCGCCTCGAGGGGGAGCGCGGCGCGTTCCGGGTCACCGTGACCCGCCATCCCCGGTACGTCGACGAGGCCCTCTGCACCGGCTGCGGCGACTGCGTCGCGGTCTGCCCGGTCGAGGTCTACAACCGGTTCGACGCCGGGGTCGGTGTCCGCAAGGCGATCTACGCGCCCCACGCCCAGGCCGTCCCGAACGTGGTCGCGAAGGATCCCGTCCACTGCATCGAGTGCGGGCTCTGCTACGACGCCTGCGGCCTCGACGCGGTCCTCCGGGAGGACGTCGACCGCGAGGAGACGATCGAGGCGGCCGCGGTCGTGCTCGCGACGGGATACGACCCGATCGATCCGCGCTGCAAGCCCCAGTACCGCTACGGCGAGGAGCCGGACGTGGTCACGAGCCTCGAGCTCGAGCGGATGATCAACGCCTCGGGCCCGACGGGCGGGAAGCTCCGCCGGCTCTCGAACGGCGAGACGCCGCACTCGATCGTCTTCATCCAGTGCGTGGGCTCGCGCGACGTCGCCCAGGGCCGGCCCTGGTGCTCGGCCGTCTGCTGCATGCAGGCGATCAAGAACGCCCAGCTGATCAAGGAGAAGTCGCCCGAGACCGAGGTCGCGATCTGCTACATGGACGTCCGAGCTCACGGCAAGGGGTACGAGGAGTACTACGAGCGCGCCCGAACCCTCGGCGTCCGCTTCGTCCGCGGCATGCCCGGCGAGGTCCAGCGCTCGTCGACCGGGCCGATGCGCATTCCCGTCGAGGATACCTTCACGGGCGAGATGCTCCTGCTCGAGCCCGAACTCGTGGTCCTCTCGATCGGCCTCCAGCCGTCGGCCGGCACGGTCGCCCTCGCAAAGGTCGCCGGGGTCGAGCTCGAGGAGTCGGGATTCTACCGCTCGGCCGACGACGTCTTCGACGCGGTCGCGTCCGGCCGGGGCGGGGTTTATTTCGCCGGCGCCGGCCTCGGGCCGCGGGACATCCCCGACTCGGTCGCCCAGGGCGGGGCCGCCGCGGTCCGCGCCTGCATCGACGCCCTGCGGGTGGAGTGACGTGGAACGGACCCTCTGGTGGGACGGCCCGCTCGACCGGCTCCGGCTGATCGACCAGACCCTCCTCCCCGGTCGATACGAATCGATCCCGATCCCCGACATCGACGCGCTCGTCGAGGCCATCCAGTCGCTCCGCGTCCGCGGGGCGCCCGCGCTCGGCGTGGCCGGCGCGTATGGCGTCGCGCTCGCGGCGAGGACGGCGGACTCAGGCTGCTACCTCGAGAACGTCGGCGGACTCGCGAAGCGGGTCCGCTCGGCCCGGCCGACGGCCGTCAACCTCGCCTGGGGCGTGGACCGGGCGCTCGCCGCAATCGGCGAGACAACAGCCCCGGACGAGGTCGCCGCCGTGACCCTCGCCGAGGCTGAACGGATCGCCGACGGGGATATCGCGACGAACCGCGCCCTCGGCGCACAGGGCGCCGCCCTCCTCCCCGACGACGCGACCGTCCTGACTCACTGCAACGCGGGCGCGCTGGCCTGCGTCGGCTGGGGGACCGCGCTCGGCGTGGTCCGCTCGGCCGTCGAGGCCGGCAAGCGCGTCCGCGTGATCGCCTGCGAGACCCGCCCCCTCCTCCAGGGTGCCCGCCTGACCGCGTTCGAGCTCCAGCGCGACGGCATCCCGGTCACCGTCTGCCCCGACTCGGCCGGTGCAGAGCTGATGCGCGAGGGCGGGATCGACGCTGTGATCGTCGGCGCGGACCGGGTCACCCGCGACGCCGTCTTCAACAAGGTCGGGACGTACGCGCACGCGATCGCCGCAAAGCACCACGGCATTCCCTTCTACGTCGCGGCCCCGACCTCGAGCCTTGACCCGTTCCTCTCCGGCGCCGAGGTCGAGATCGAGGAGCGGGGGCGGAGCGAGGTCGCCTGCCTCTGCGGAACGCCGACCGTGCCCGACGGCGTGCCCGTCCGGAACCCGGCCTTCGACCTGACCCCGATCAACCTGGTCACGGCCGTCATCACCGAACGCGGGGTCTTTCGCGACCCGAAGGAGCTCTTCGCTGCATGGCGCTCCTGACCGGCGCGTTCGCCCCCTTCTTCGAGCTCGTGGGGGCGCTCGCGCTCCTGCTCATCGTCGCCGTCCTCGTGGTCGCGGCCGTCCTGCTCGTGCTGACCGTGGCCTCGATCCGCTCGGGCCGGCTCTACTTCCCGCGCCTCCTCCGGCCCGGGCTCACGGCCCTCGAGGGGCTGATGCGCGCCCTCTTCAAGGCGGCCGGGCTCGAGGACCAGGAGATGCTCGCGTTCTTCGTCAAGCTCGGCAACACCATGAACGCCCGGGCCTTCGCCGAGGTCCCGGTCGCCGAGCGGGCGATCTTCCTGCCCCAGTGCCTCCGGAACGCGACCTGTCCGGCCGACCTGACCCCGGAGGGGATCCGGTGCAAGCGCTGCCGACGCTGCACGGTCGGCGAGGCCATGGACGTGCTCGAGGGGCTCGGCTACCGGATCTTCATCGTGCCCGGCTCCTCCTTCATCAAGCGTATGGTCAGGAAGTACCGGCCCCGCGCCCTGATCGGAGTCGGGTGCCTGGCCGAGGTCAAGGAGGGGCTCGAGATGGCCGATAAGCTCGGGCTCGTCGGCCTCGGCGTGGTGACCATGAAGGAGGGCTGCGTCGAGACCCTCGTGGACTGGACCTCGCTCTACGAGACGGCCCTGCTCGGGCTCGCCCCCTCAGCCGTTCCCGAAGACCTTCACCTGCCGGCCCACGAGGAGCCCGCTTGTAATCCGGCCGTGAATCAGGATCAGCCCGTCCGTCCGGACGTCGCCGACGGTCGCGCCGGGCCGTAGCCGGACCGTGCCGCCGGCCTCGATCCCGGCCACGTGCGCTCCGTCCGCGACCGTGACGTCGCCGCTCGACGTGAGACCGCCGCGCACGGTCGCATGGTGGCCGATCAGGGCCTCGTGGCAGGCGCACCGCCCGCCGACCGTGCCGTGGGGGCCGAGGTCGAGCCGGCCGTTCACGACCAGGTCCCCCCAGACGTGGCAGTCGGGCGGAAGGACGAGGTGGCCGGGCACGCGGACGTTCCCGTCGAAGATCGCTCCCCGCTCGGCGAGGTAGACATCGCCGCACCGCTTCAGCCGCGCCGTGGTCATGCTCTTTCTCTATTCGCGGTCCGGCGGTATCAGGGTTGTGCGAGCAGCGCGGCCACGGCGAACGCGGCGAGCGCGAGGTACATCCCGACCTTGAGGAGGGTCGTGGCCCGGGCCTCGCGGACGCAGTCGCCGGTGGTGCAACGGACGGCGCGGAGCGCGCCGCCGAGGATCAGCAGGTCCGCCGGCGCGATCAGGGCCAGGTACGGCACCCCCCACGCGGCGTACGGCAGGGCCGAGGCCGCGACCCCGGCAAGGGCGAAGGCGAGGGCGAGCCGGACCGTCGGCCGGACTCCGAACCGGACGGGGAAGGTCCGGGCCCCGCCCTCGCGGTCCCCCTCGACGTCCTCGGCCGCCTTCAGGAGCTCGCGGGCGACCGTGCCGAGGGCCGTGATCAGCGCGAGCGGGAGGATCTCCTCGAGCCCGACAAGCCCGACTGCGGCCCCGCCGAAGATGAAGGTCGAGGCCGCGAGGTACGCCACGGCGAGATGGCCCAAGAACGCGACGCGCTTGAGCCGGGCCGCGTACAGCAAGAGGAGGACGGCGTTGACGACCGCGATCAGGGCCGGTGCGGGCCCGGCCGGAACCGCGAACGCGCAGCCCGCGACGAAGAGGACGGCCGCGTACCGGGCCGCACCGCGCGTCGAGACCCGGCCAGACGGGATCGGCCGCTCCGGCCGGTTCACGGCGTCGATCGCGGCGTCGTAGTAGTCGTTGACCGTATTCCCGGCTCCGGTGATCAGGACCACGGCGAGAAAGAGCCACGCCATGACCGGGCCCGGCGCGCCGCCCACGATCAGATAGGCGAGGAGCGCGACCAAGCCCGAGACGACGGCGTTCGTCGGGCGGAGAATGGATAGGTAGCCGGGCAGCACGGGGTCCACCGAAACGGGCGTGGAGGGATTCGAACCCCCGACCATCAACTTAGGAGGCTGACGCCCTATCCTGACTAGGCCACACGCCCAATGCCTCAATACGTCGGCCGTCAGAGGTATAATGCTTGCGCGATATTCCGATGGACCTCGTCCCGGTCACGGAGGGGGGCACCATGGTCCTGGTCCCGGCCCCGGACCCGACGGCCTCGTTCCCGCCGGGGACCGCGCCGGTCTTCTACAACCCGCGGATGGCGCTCAACCGCGACGCGACCGTCCTCTTCCTCCGCGCCCTTCCCCCCGACCGACGCCCCGCCGACTACCTCGACGCAATGGGCGCGACCGGCCTTCGCGGGCTCCGTGTGGCTGGGGAGGCCGGCGTCCCGGTCGCGATCAACGACCGGAGCCCGCGGGCGCTCGGCCTAGCGGCCGATAACGCGGCCCGGCTCGGTCTGGCGGTCGAGACCGTCCGCTCGGACGCGAACGCGCTGATGTCGTCGCGGCGGTTCGGCGCGGTCGACCTCGACCCGTTCGGCTCGCCGGCCCCGTTCACGGACGCGGCCTGCCGCTCGGCCGTCCGGTACCTCTTCGTGACCGCGACCGACACGGCCCCGCTCTGCGGCGCCCACCTCAAGGCCGGCATGCGCCGGTACTTCGCCCGGCCCATGAACACCGCGTACCACGCTGAGATCGGCCTCCGTATCCTCCTCGGCTTCGTCGTCCGCGAGCTGATCAAGTACGACCGCGGCCTGGTCCCTCTCTGCTGCTTCGCCCGCGAACACTTCGTCCGGCTCCACCTCGGCCTCTCGGAGGGAGCGGCCGCCGGCGACGCGACCCTCGCCCGGATCGGGTACGTCCACCAGTGCCGCCGCTGCCCCGGCCGTGCCGAGCAGGCCGGGCTCCTGCCCGAGCCGACGCCCTGCCCCGAGTGCGGGAGCGAGACGGCGCCGATCGGCCCCCTCTGGCTGGGCGCGATCAGCGACCCGGCCACGATCGCCGCCATGCGCGAAGCCGTCGACGGCGCGACGCTCGCGCAGGCAAGGGCGCTCGATCGCCTGCTCGCCCTGCTCGAGGCCGAGCTCCCGACGGCCACGTTCTACGACTACCACGTCCTCGCGAAGCGGCAGGGAGTCTCGCCGCCCGCGATCGAGATCGTGCTCGAACGGCTCAGGAGAGAAGGCTACCGGGCGGGCCGCGCCCACTACGCGGGCACGGCCGTCAAGACCGACGCGCCGCTCGCGGCCCTGCTCGCGACTCTCACGGGATAATGCGGTAGGAAAGAATCAGGGAATCGGCTCGCCGAACTCGATGACATCCTCGATGTAGAACGCGATCGCCTCGCGGGCCATGACACAGGCCTCGTCGACGGTCGCGCCGTAGCCGACGCAGCCCGGGAGCGCGGGGAGGCCGCCGTGTAGCCGTCTTCCGGCTCCCTTCTCAGCAGGACGCGGTATCGACATTCCGTCATCGCTGTGCCCCCCCAAGAGGTCTCCGGGCGTACGATATTTTACTCCGTCGATGGGTTGCCGGATCACCGGGCCGTGATGATCGTCACGAGGTCGCCGTCGTCGAGGTGATGGGGCAGGCCCACGCGCTGACCCGGGTGCTTGACCGAGCCACCCCAGACCCGGGCGTACCGGAACTTGTCTACGAACTCGCGGTGGAGCTTGCGGCAGACGTCCTCGACGGTCGAGTTCGTCCGGACGATCAGGGGCTCGTCCAGGTCGGCCGGGCCGCCCGCGGGCTTGAGAAAGACCCGCATGAATCCGAGCCGCTCGTAGATATCGTCCTTGAGCTCCTCCATGTGGTAGCCCGTCACGGCCGAGATCATCTCCGGTTTGTCCCCGAACCGTTCGGTGAGATCCCGCTCGATCTGGTCGCGGGTCGCGTCGTCGATCAGGTCGACCTTGTTGACCACGATCAGGGCCGGGACGTAGACCCGGTTGCCGATCATGGCGTCGATCAGCTCGTCCTGGGTCGAGTTGCCGCGGATCAGCACATCCGCGTTCATCAGCTTGTTCTCGTTCAGGATCGACCGGATCTCGTCGAGGTCGAGGTCGAGGTCGCCCACGGCGTGCACCTGGACGCCGCCCGCGCCCGTCTTCTTGATCGTGATGTCGGGCTTCGGGGTGTTGACCCGGATCCCGGCGTCGTAGAGCTCGCGGAGGAGAACGTCGACGTGGGCCTCGTTGAAGACGTCCACGAGCACGACGATGAAGTCAGCGCCGCGCACGACCCCGATCACCTCCTTGCCGCGCCCCTTGCCCATCGCGGCGCCCGCGATCAGGCCCGGGATATCCAGGATCTGGATCTTCGCGCCCTTGTGCTCGAGCGCGCCGGGCACCACGGTGAGCGTCGTGAACGCGTACGCGGCGACCTCGGAGTTCGTCCCGGTCAGCTTGTTCAGGAGCGTCGACTTTCCGGTCGACGGGAAGCCGACCAGGACGACCGTGGCGTCCCCCGACTTTTTGACCGTGAACCCTTCGCCGCCGCCGGCCGACTTCATGGCACGGCTGACGGCCTCGTCGCGGAGCCTCGCGATCTTCGCCTTGATCCGGCCGATGTGCTTCGAGGTCGCCTTGTTGTAGGGCGTTCGCTCGAGCTCCTCCTGCAACTCCCGGATCTGATCGTCGAGGCCTGCCATGCGCTGGGTCCTCTAACGGTTCGCGCCGACGGCTATTAGAGGTGTGGGTCACGGCTCCGGAGCCGTCTCCTCCTTCTATGAGCCAGCCGGGGCGACAGGCAGGTTTATGTCCCGGGCCCGGCAACATGAATGACGCACCTGCTGCTATAGTGTAGTCCGGCCAATCATGAAGGACTCTCACTCCTTCGACTGGGGTTCGAATCCCCATAGCAGCATTTCCCCTTCTCTTCGCGCTTGCATGTGCGGGGTACATTACGTCTGAACTCTCGACGATCGCCCCGGCGATCCGTGCATTGAACAGCTGCGGAGGGTCGTCGAGGAGAGCCACGTTCGGGGAACCGGGATGCCCTTTATTTATGTCCTCCTCTCCAGAGGACGGAGCATGGCGCTTCACTACACGTTCAACCTGAAGGTCCAGGCCG
>JADGNL010000243.1 GCA_017883495.1 Methanomicrobiales archaeon
CTTTCCGATGCTCTCTTCGAGTAATCATGAACCGCACCGCACCCAGTACCCTCATCGCAGCCCTCGCCCTGCTCGTCCTGCTCGGCGTCGCCCTTGCGGCCGGCTGCGCGTCGACCCCGTCGGGGTCCACGGCCACGAAGACCCCCACACCGGCCGGCACCGCAGCCACGAGCACCGCCGCGACCACCGCCGCCGCTGTCACGACCGCCTGGACGTCCGGGTCAGGATCGGCCGCAGTCGCCGCAGTCGCAGCCGATCGCCTGGTGCCCTTCATCCCGAAGACGGCCGGCGGCTGGAAACTCGATGGCGATGCCCAGACCGTCACCATGAAGGACGGCGAGGGGCGCGACTTCACGATGGTAAACGGCGACTACGTCAAGGACGGCGTCACCGAAACCAAGGGGACCATTATAATCATGGACTCCGCCGTGGCGAAAACCCCGTATAAGGAGCAGTGGGCATCCTTCAGGAGCATCGAGACGAATGACGGCTGGTGGAAGTCGGTCACGGTCAAGGGCCAGCCCAGCTGGAAGTCCTATACGAAGTCCTCGAACGACTATGCCCAGTGGGTGCTGGCGGGAGACCGCTACATCGTCATTGCGACCGTCGACAGCGGTTCCGAGGCGGACCTCGACGCCCTCGTGAACGCGATGGACATCCCCGGCCTCGCCGCGCTGAAATAATCCCCCCCTCACTTTTCAACGCGAACCCGTCTCCTTAATCTTTTTTCACGGGGAATAGATCAGCGGCAGGCGCAATGGAGAGGAGCATCGGATTCAAAGAGCGGCGCTACATCGAAGAGCTCCGCATCTTCACGCGCGCCACGGCGGTCGACTGCATCGTCGACGAACGATTCGACCGGGTGATCTACGTCATCAAGCCCGGCGATATGGGCCTCGCCATCGGGCGGAAGGGCGAGAACATCAACCGCCTCTCGCGGCAGCTCGGCCGGCGGCTCGAGATGGTCGAGTACGGCGAGACGCCTGAAGCGTTCGTCGCGAACATCATCCGGCCGGCCGAACTCGCCGCGCTCGCGCCGGCTGCCGACGGCGCCGATATCGTGATCCGGCGCAGGGCCGATCTCGGCGTCGTCATCGGGCGGAGCGGGAGCACCATCGAGAAGGTCCGTCTCCTCTGCCGGCGGTTCTTCGACCTCGAGGTCAACGACGTCCTGATCGCCCCTGGCGAGCCCGAAGGGGAGGAGGTGGCGGCGTGAGCGGCGACGTCCTCGCCGGGCTCTGGGACGTGATCGACGAGCGCGCCGACCACCCACGCGAGGAGTCGTACGTCTCGTCCCTCCTCTGCCACCGCAAGGGGATCGACAAGCCGCTGGAGAAGGTCGGCGAGGAGGCCACCGAGTTCGTGCTCGCCGTCAAGAACGGCGACCCCGACCGGATTGCCGAGGAGGGGGCCGACCTCCTCTTCCACCTCCTCGTCGCCCTCAGGGCCGCCGGCGTCGACCTCGCTGCAGTGCTCGCCGTGCTCGAGGCCCGGCGGCGATAGGCCCGCTTTTTTAACCGCACCCCTGATAAACCATGAGACAGAACGTGTAGTGGATCTGATATGAACCCACGAGTGCTTGTGAGCGATCCGCTGGCAGAGGAGGGGATCGAGATCCTGCGCGGGGGGGCCGACGTCGACGTGAAGACCGACCTCTCCGAGGATGCCCTGGTCGGGATCATCGGCGACTACGACGCCCTGCTCGTCCGGTCCGGAACCCAGGTCACGGCACGGGTGATCGAGGCGGGGACGAAGCTCCGGTTCATCGGCCGGGCCGGCGCCGGCGTCGACAACATCGATGCCGATGCCGCGACGCGACGAGGGATCATCGTCGCGAACGCCCCCGAGGGGAACACGCTCGCCGCGACCGAGCACACCTGCGCCATGATGCTCTCGCTCGCGCGAAACATCCCGCAGGCGAACGCCTCGGTCAAGTCGAAGCAGTGGAAGCGGTCGAAGTTCATCGGGGTCGAGGTGAACGAGAAGATCCTCGGGATCGTCGGCTTCGGCCGGATCGGGAAGGAGGTCGCCAAGCGAGCGACCGCGATGAACATGCGGATCATCGCGTACGACCCGTTCATCGCGAAGGACCGGGCGGAGGAGCTCGGCGTCGAGATCGTCGACCTCCCCGAACTCTTCGGCCGTGCCGACTTCATCACGGTCCACACGCCGCTGATCAAGGAGACGCGCCACGTCATCAACGCGAAGACGATCGCCGGGATGAAGGACGGCGTCCGGATCATCAACTGCGCGCGCGGCGGGATCATCGACGAGCAGGCCCTCTACGACGCGATTGTCGCCGGCAAGGTCGCCGGGGCCGCCCTCGACGTCTTCGAGGACGAGCCGCCGTTCGAATCCCCGCTGCTCACGCTCGACAAGGTGATCACCACCCCGCACCTCGGCGCCTCCACCGTCGAGGCCCAGGCGAACGTGGCGGTCTCGGTGGCGCGGCAGGCCCTCTCCGTCCTCTCCGGCGGGGACGCGAAGTACGTCGTGAACGCCCCGATGATCCCGCCCGATCAGGCCGAGGCGCTCGCGCCGTTCACCGCCCTGATGGGGCGCATGGCCCGGCTCCTGATGGCGATGTCCGACGGCCGGATCGAGGGGATCAACATCACCTACGCGGGCGAGATCCCGCACCTCGACCAGGCCTCGCGCTACCTGACGCGGCAGACGGTCAAGGGGATCCTCGACCAGATCCTGCACCTGCCCGTCAACATCGTCAACGCAGGCGTCGTCGCGGCCGAACGCGGGATCGCGATCGGCGAGACCGTGGGCGGCGAGACGCGCGGCTTCCGGAACCTGATCAAGATCGTCCTCCGGACCGACCGGGGGGAGGAGACGATGGAGGGGTCGGTCTTCTCCCGCACGCGCCAGCGCGTGGTCGCGATCGACGGATACACGATGGATCTCGACCCGAGCGGCCACCTGGTCATCTCCAAGCACCTCGACCAGCCCGGCGTCATCGGGCGGGCCTCGACGACCCTCGGGCGGGCCAACGTGAACATCGCCGGGATGCAGGTCGGCCGTATTCACCCCGGCGAGGAGGCGATCATGGTGCTGAACGTCGACTCGGACGTTCCGCCCGAGGCGATCGAGGAGATCCGGACCCACCCCGGCATCTACGCGGCCTGGTTTGTGGATATCTAGCGTATTTTTTTATAGGAATCCCGCCCACGGTGTAAGGCACACGCGGTGTGCGCGGGCTCGTGGTCTAGCTGGCTATGACGTCGCCTTGACATGGCGGAGGTCCGGAGTTCGAATCTCCGCGGGCCCATTTTTCGGTTTTCCGGGATGTCTATTTTTTCCGTAGTGCGAACGGTCGGTGCATACCTTTTTCAATTCCGTCGGCGATAGGCGCATCATTTCCGGAGGAATATCATGGACGCTACCGCACCCATCTCCGCCGGCGAAGGCCCCGTTCGCTGGGTCTCGCCCGCCTGGCTCGTCGACCATCACGCCGACGAGCTCCTGATCCTCGACTGCCAGCCGAACATCCACGAGTACATCAACGGCCATATCCCGGGGGCGGTCTACCTCAACGAGAACATTTTCCGCGCCCACGAGGGAGCGTGTCCGTCCCGCTGGATCAATCGGGAGGCGTCGATGTGGCTGCTCCGGCAGGTCGGCGTCAGGGCCGACGTCCCGGTGGTGGTCTATACGGGCTCGGGTACGCTCACGGGCTGCACGTCGTACATCGGCGACGGGCTCGAGCAGACTATGGTCGCCTACTCGCTCCTCCGGTTCGGCCACGGCGATGTCCGGATCCTCGACGGCGGGCTCGATGCCTGGCGGCAGGAGGGGCGCTCCGTGACGAGCGCGTATGGGACGGCGAATGAATCCGAGTACGAGCCCCGGGTCCGGAATACCCTCTTCATCGACTACGACGAGTTCCTCGATCTCAAGGACCGGGACGACGTAGTCGTGCTCGACGCACGCCCGGCGGCCACGTACCAGGGTCAGGGGCCCTGGCCGAAGCCGGGCCACATCCCCGGCGCCGTCAACCTTCCCTGGAAGAGCCTGATGAGCGAGAAGAACACGCGCCAGCTTCGGCCGCCCGCCGAGATCCGCGCCGCGGCCGAGGCCGTCGGCGCGACCCCCGAGAAGACGATCGTCTGCACGTGCGGCACCGGGCGCGAGGCCACGAACGAGTTCCTGACCTTCCGTTACCTGCTGGGCTATCCGAAGGTCCGGCTCTTCGAGGGGTCGTTCACCGAGTGGTTGAACTACCCCGCAAATCCCACCGTGATCGGTCCGAACCCGCGGTAGAAGGAGAATGCCGCCGCGAGATCCGGGTCACGTACGCGACACGGATCTCGTTCGGACCTTTATCGGCTCCGGACTCGACGGGCTCGTCCGGATCGGCGCCATCGCTGCGTCCTCGATCGAGCGGCGCGAGTTTCTTGGTATCGGCTACCGCGCCGCGAGCTTGCCGACGGTCGCGACGTAGATCGGGAACTGGTCGCTCCGGTCGGCCCCGATCGCCCGGTCGAGCGCGTCGTCGTCGAAGGCCCCGATCGCACAGACGCCGCAGTCGATCGGTTCGGCCGCGAGGTACAGGTTCTGACAGACATGGCCCGCATCGAGGAAGAGGTAGCGGTACCCGCGCTCGCCGTACCGCCAGGTCATCCGGTACGGGACGGCCGTCCAGACGAAGACCGCGGCCGCCGTCTGCAGGAACGGCTGGCTGTAGCAGGCGGCCACGATCCGGCTGCCGACGGCGGGGTCGAGATCGACCTCGAGGAGTCTGTGGTCGAGCGCGAGGTACCGGTAGAGCCCGGGCTCCAGCCCCTCGACGCGGTTGACGAGCAGGTACGTCTCGAACGCGTGCCGCGCCCCCGCGCTCGGCACCGTCCGGAGAGAGTACTCGCCCTGGACCACGGCCCGTACGCCCTGCGTGGCAAAGAGCAGGTACGAGAGCTCGGCGAGCGTCAGGGGCTCGCTCGAGTACTCCCGGACGGACTCCCGCCGGACGATTGCCTCCCAGAGATCGAGGGCCGGCACGTCGAACCCGGCCGGGTCCGCGAGCGCATGCACCGCCCCGCCCTCGTACGGGAGTTCGAGCAGGGGCTGCGGCAGCCCGAGCATCTGGTCCGAGGGGGCCATGAACTCCGCCCGCGTCGTATCGAGGAACTGCCGCCCGCTTCCGTTTGACGTCGATACCATCGTCCGCTTCGCCTCGGCGAGTCTTATCTCCGACGGCGTATTAAACGTATGGTCGCACAGGGGGCTCGGACAAACGTTTATATTCCATTCTCTCTCATTATAACGACACCATTATGATCGGACGCGGTTCCGCCGCGCCCGGTCATGCGATGGCACGAATGCCGTGCATCATGCACGGCGGCTGATAGACGCTGGGGCTGAAACAGCAGTCGGGTGGACGTCATGGACGGCCCGGCCCGCTTGGCGGGCACTGCTGCGTTCAGGATCTCTTACGAGAGACGGGTTGGGGTCGGCGCACCGCGCCGGCACGTGCTCTTCCATACCGGTCACGGAGTCTGCAGACGGGATGCTGCAGAACGGGACCTGGCATGCGGAGAGTCCGGACTGCAGCTCTCCACGAAGATCCGCGGCCTTCTTCAGTCGACGGCATTCTCCTGCCGAGTCAGCACGACTTCGCCGCCTCCCGTGCGGCAACCACAACCAGAGAGGACTGATCGGACAATGCCAAAAATCAACAGGCCGCGGCGGGGGTCGCTCGCGTACAGCCCGAGAAAGCGGGCAAAGAGCCAGGTCCCCCGCTACCATTCCTGGCCCGAGCGCGACGGGGAGCCGGTGCTCCAGGGCTTCGCCGGGTACAAGGTCGGCATGACCCACCTGGTCATGGTCGACGACCACAAGCACAGTCCGACCGAGGGCAAGGACATCATGGTCCCGGTCACGGTCGTCGAATGCCCGCCGATGAAGGTCGCGGCCATCCGCGCCTACACCAAGGACACCTACGGCAAGCGCGCCCTGACCGAGGTCTGGGCCGAGAAGGTCGACGACGAGCTCCGGCGACGGCTCACGCTTCCCAAGACCTACGACGTCGAGGCCGCGTGGGCTCGCCTCGACGAGGCGATCGCCGAGGACCTGGTCGTCGAACTCCAGGCTGTCGTGTACACGCAACCGTACGAGCTGACCGGCGTCCCGAAGAAGGTCCCCGACCTCATGGAGATCTGCATCGGCGGCGGCTCGCTCGACGAGAAACTCGCGTTCGCGAAGGAGACGCTCGGCACCGAGTTCAACTTCACGGACTGCATGAATATCGGCGCCTACGCCGACGTGACCGCGATCACGGCCGGCAAGGGGACCCAGGGCCCGGTCAAGCGCTGGGGCATCCAGGTCCGCAAGCGCAAGCACTCGCGCGGCGGCAAGAAGCGGCACATCGGCAACCTCGGTCCCTGGACCCCCCACCACGTACGGTGGCAGGTCCCGCAGATGGGGCAGATGGGATACCAGCAGCGGACCGACTTCAACAAGCGAGTCCTGAAGATCGGCGAGGACGGCGCGGAGATCACGCCCGATGGCGGTTTCATCAACTACGGCATCGTGCGAAATCCCTATATCCTCATCAAGGGCTCGATCCCGGGACCGTCAAAGCGGCTCGTCCGGATCCGGCCGGCCGTGCGGAAGGGTGAACATGCCGAGCGGCTGCCCGCGATCGAGTACGTGAGCACCGTGTCGAAGCAGGGGTGCTAGAGGATGAAGGCACAGATTAAAGGGC
>JADGNL010000244.1 GCA_017883495.1 Methanomicrobiales archaeon
GATGCTGCCCGGGCCGGTTCCCGTCCCGGAGCGCGTGCGCCTCGCGATGGCGCGCCAGGCGATCAACCACCGCTCGCCCGAGTTCGGGTCGGTGTACGCGGACTGCGTCCGCTGCCTGAAGCCCGCGTTCGGCACCGAGAACGACCTCGTGATCGTCTCGGGCTCCGGAACGGCCGGGATGGAGGCCGCCGTCGCGAACGTCGGGCGCGGCAAAAAGATCGCCTGCCTGATGAACGGGAAGTTCGGCGAGCGGCTGTACGATATCTCGAAGCGCTACGGCGACGCGACCCGGCTCGCGTCCGAGTGGGGCACGCCCCTGCCGCTCGATAAACTCGCCGAGAGCCTCGAGGCCGGCGCCGAGATCGTGACCCTCGTCCACAACGAGACCTCGGCCGGGATTCGGAACCCGGCCCACGAGGTCGGGAAGCTCTGCCGCAAGCACGACGCCCTCTTCGTCATGGACGGGATCACCTCGATCGGCGGCGACGTGGTCGAGGCCGACCGCTGGGGAGTCGACATCGCGATCGTCGGCTCGCAGAAGTGCCTCGCCGCCCCCGCGGGGCTCGCGGCCGTCTCGGTCTCGGCGCGGGCCCAGGAGCGGTTCGGCGACGAGCGCCCGTACTACCTGGACCTCGCCGCGTACATCAAGAACGCGAAGAAGGACCCCATGGAGACGCCGTACACCCCGGCCGTGCCGCTCTTCCTCGCGCTCCAGCAGGCGGGCCTCCTGATCGAGGAGGAGGGGATCGAGCACCGGATCATGCGCCACCAGCGGCTCGCCCAGGCCGTCCGCGCGGCGGCCGCGGCGTGGGACCTCCCGCTCTTCCCGACGACCGACGCACTCCACGCGTACTCGAATACCGTGACCGCGATCCGGATGCCCGAGGAGACGACCGACGCGGACTTCCGGGGGCTCGTCAAGAAGCTCGGCATCGTCATCGCCGGCGGCCAGGACCACCTCAAGGGGAAGATCTTCCGGATCGGCCACATGGGCGCGGTCGGCGCGCCCGAGGTTCTCGCGACCCTCGGCGCGATCCAGGCGGCCATGCACCGGCTCGGGTGCGAATGCGCGGACGACGGCGTGGCGGCAGCGGCCGCCCACCTGGCCTGAGGGACCGCCATGCGCGTCGGCATCGCGGACACGACCTTCGCCCGGGTGAACATGGGCGCGCACGCGATCGACGAGCTGAAGAAGCACGCCTCGGTCGCGATCGAGCGGTACACGGTGCCGGGGATCAAGGACCTCCCCGTCGCCTGCAAGAAGCTGATCGAGGAGCGGCGCTGCGAGATCGTGATCGCGCTCGGCATGCCCGGCGGCCAGGAGAAGGACCGGATGTGCGCGCACGAGGCCTCGCAGGGGCTGATGCTCGCACAGCTGATGACGAACACGCACATCATCGAGGTCTTCGTCCACGAGGACGAGGCCGGGACCGACGCCGAGCTCGCCTGGCTCGCCGAGCAGCGTGCGCGCGAGCACGCGACGAACGCCGTGCGGCTCATGCTCCGGCCCCGCGAGCTCGAACGCGAGGCCGGCACGGGCCGGCGGCAGGGCTTCGCCGACGCCGGGCCGGCGCGGCAATAATGAAATAATGATAATCGAGAGAGACAGAGGTAGAGACAACATGACGATCAGGCTCGGATTCGTGGTCGCGGAGTTCAACCGCGACATCACCTACATGATGGAGATCGAGGCGCGCGAGCACGCCCAGTTCCTGGGGGCCGAGGTGACCGATGTCCTCTATGTCCCCGGCGCGTACGACATGCCGCTCGCGATCAAGTCCCTGCTCAAGAAGGGCGGGATCGACGCGGTGGTCACCATCGGGTGCGTGATCGAGGGCTCGACCCAGCACGACGAGATCGTGGTCCAGCACGCCGCGCGGAAGATCATCGACCTCTCGCTCGAGTTCGACAAGCCCGTCGCCCTCGGGATCTCCGGTCCTGGCATGACCCGGATGGAGGCGACCGAGCGGATCGACTACGCGCGGCGCGCGGTCGAGTCGGCCGTGAAGATGTGCCAGCGCCTCGGATGACCCTCTCGGCGAAGGTGGCGGGGATCGCGCCGTCCGCGACGCTCGCGATCGCGAACCGTGCGAAGGCCCTCCAGCGCGCGGGCGTGGACGTGATCAGCCTCTCGGTGGGCGAGCCGGACTTCGCGACGCCAGCCCACATCACGGAGGCCTGCATCGCCGCGCTCCGCCGCGGTGAGACCCACTACGCGCCCGGCAACGGCCTCCCCCCGCTGCTCGACGCGATCGCCGAGAAGACGCGGACCGAGAACCGGATCCCCTGCGAGCCGTCGCAGGTGATCGTGACCGCCGGCGCGAAGGACGCGATCCACCTGGCGATGCAGGCCGTCCTGAACCCTTCCGACCAGGTGGTCGTGCTGACGCCCGACTGGGTAAGTTACGAGCCCTGCGTCCGGCTGGCCGGGAGCACGCCGATCCTCGTGCCCGTGGACTCCGCGACCTTCCAGGTCACGGACGCGCTGCTCGAGGCACTGACGCCGAGAACACGGATGATCGTCGTGAACTCGCCCTCGAACCCCTCGGGGGCGGTGCTGAACCCGGCGTCGCTCGCCCTGATCGCCGACGTCTGCCGGGACAACGACCTCGTGGCGCTCTCGGACGAGATCTACGAGAAGCTCGTCTACGGGGCCGAGCACGTCTCGCTCGGCTCCCTGCCGGAGATGGCCGAGAGGACGGTCACGGTGAACGGGTTCTCGAAGGCCTACGCCATGACGGGCTGGCGGCTCGGATGGGCGGTCGGGCCGAAGCCGATCGTGGACTACATGGCTCGCGTGCAGAGCCACACCACGAGCCAGGCAGTCACGTTCGTGATGTACGGCGGCATCGCGGCGCTGACCGGCCCCCAGACGTCGATCGAGGCCATGCGGCAGGCCTTCGACCAGCGCCGGCGTTTCGTGTTCGGCCGGCTGAAGGAGATGGGCTACCGCTGCGCCCCCGCCGACGGCGCGTTCTACGCGTTCGTTGAGGTCGGCGGCGACGACGTGGCGACCGCGGCCCGGTGGCTGGACAAGGCGCGGGTCGCGGTCACGCCGGGGTCGGCGTTCCACGCGCCGGGCTGGCTCCGGCTCAGCTACGCGGCCGCGCTGCCGCGACTGGCCGAGGCCCTGGACCGGGTCGCCGCGCTCGGCTGAGCCGGCCCCGCTCCTGGCATGCTTTTTTGAATTCCAGCAGCGTACGTTTCGTTGCTCATGGTGTTTGTGTACTACGCACAGGGTGTCGGGGGACTGTACGACGAGTTCGTGGAGCGGCTGATGAGCCAGCTCGCGCTCCGCGGCACGGAGATCACGCACGAGAACCTCGGCGAGGGCCGCGGCACGATGGACGTGAAGCAGACGGACGAGGAGGGCTCGCTCGAGTTCGCGGTCTCTGGTCGCGATGTCAAGGCGACGTACCAGGTCAAGCGCTATCGCCGCGAGATCGAGAAGGGCGCGATCGGGGCCGTCACGGGCGGCGCGATCGGCTCGGTGATCGGATCGCTCGGCGGCCTCTTCTCGAAGGAGCGGTCGATCGGGGACGTGATCGGCGGCGCGGCCGGCGGGGCTGCCGCGGGCGGCGCCTGGCAGGCGTACCAGGGCTGGGACGACTCGAAGCAGGAGCGGACCCGCTTCGCCGAGGTGCTGGCCGGGGCCGCGAAGACGGTCGAGGACGAGCTCCAGTACATCCAGCAGGGGCAGGACTCGGCAAAGGAGGCTCTCAAGGAGCGGGCCCGGGCGAAGCGCGCGGAGGAGGACGGAAAGATCGCCGATCTGCGGAACGAGCTCGAGGACGTGTACGGCGACACCCTGGCCCTCGGCGAGGAGCTCGACATGCTCGCGGAGGAGGGGCAGACGGTGACCAAGGCGAAGGCGCGGGTCGAGCGGGCGCAGCGGCTCTACGCAGAGGCCGACGCGGCGATCGAGGCCGGCGACCTCGTGCAGTGCAGGGCGAAAGCGAAGGCCGCCCGGCAGATGGTCGATGCGGCCCGGTCGAGCGTCGGGGAGTGAGGGCACGCCGGCGCCGGCCTGGCAACGGGCCGGCACTACCAACCGACCGAATGTTGTCAGTGTATTGTCACCCTGTTGATAACCACTGAAACTGCCGTAGCATCGGCGAAATTTCTATCGGAGCCATTCCCCCGATATTTTTCGGGGGTGCGCCGCCACGGAGGATCGGAGTGAGCGCCGGCCGGCCCGCTCGCGCCAGGCAGGGTTGGGGTCGAAGTAGAATACGCGCGACAGGGTAGCCCTGCTGCGGATTGGAGCGGCGAAGATGGTATATCTTCCGATTCATACTTCGATGAGAATAGCAGTTCGTATCCGTTGCGGATCGTCGTGGATCCCGCATCACGTTCCGGTAATATCTCCGGGTCGGAATCAAAAAGGAAATCTATTTCCCGTGTTCAGCACCTTTAAAACTACCAAGGAATGGTACATCTCATGGCTTCCTCTTCCTCGACTCACAAATGGCTCGCCGTCCTCGGCGGCATCGTAGCAATCCTCTTCGGGCTCTTCGCCTTCGCGATGCCCGGCGTGATGCTCGTCTCCCTCGTCCTGTTCTTCGCCATCTTCGCGATCATCGAGGCGCTCGTCCTGCTCTTCGGCGGGATCGTGGTCGGCC
>JADGNL010000005.1 GCA_017883495.1 Methanomicrobiales archaeon
GGGGCCGACGACTGCAGACAGGAGAAGCGTCCGCTCGGAGATCCGGCGCAGACGCTGTCGGGCGCGCTGCTTGTCGGCCGCGTACAGGACGAGGACCGCGAGATTCGCGACGACGTAGACGGTCAGGGTGAGGGGGAGCAGATCGATCGGAATCATCTCCGTTTGCACGGCGGCCTATTTGGCCGTTCCGCCAAAGCCACGACCATCCCCCCAACCGCATCCGGCTTCCGGGAAAGGTCCAATTCATTGGGGCCCATCCGAGGAGAGATCCTTATCGGTTATTCCTTCCGTCTGAGTTCCTCTTTGAGCGGCGAGATCCGCGCCCGCGCCTGATCGGTTTCCTGCTCGTCGCAAACCACGGTTCTTTACTTCCGGCCGTGACCGAGGGGGAGGGGGCTGCGGTCCGGGAGAGGCGCACGCTCGGCCGGATGCAGCTCCTCAAGATCTTCGGCGAGGATTATGAGGGGGTGGATAAAGATCAAATGCGCGCACGAGGCCGATGCGGATCGACTTTTGCCTCTGTAGAGAAGCGGCCGACTCATAAACCCGCCCGCGGTTTATGGCTTCATTAAAGGCTTTCCTGCAGCCCGATTCGGCCGGGCAGCAGTACTCTGTAGCACGATCCGGCCCCTCGACCGAACGGGTCCCGGTGCCTGTCTCTACAATTCTGGAGCTTTGAAGAATAAGAGATCATACCTTCCGCGCTGACTGCAACGCCTTCCAAGAGGAGAAACTCTTGCGGCACCACGGGCCGAACGAGCCGGTCGCCGCGGCCGACTACAATGGCAACGGCCGGATCGACTTCGCCGACGTCGTCCGGCTCCTCAACGACCTGTAACCTTTTTAATTGCGGTTTTCCAGGGGAAACATCGGTGGGGGAGATCCCTTCCTGGCCGTTCAGGCCCCTGCGATGCCGTTGTGGTTATCCCATTGCCAACAAGCCCGTAAGGTCTATAACCCGGCAAAGGAATAGGGCAGGCCGGGCGAAACCTTCTCCCGGCAGGTGCGACACGTCCGCGGACGTCCGCGTCGCAGGGCTGTCCGGCGGGAAGGCGCGATCGTCTGAAGGCGACGCATCGCTCAGGATGAAAGGTCATGGATCGATACGAGTGTCTGGTCTGCGGATACATCCACGACCCGGAGGTTGGAGATTCGGTGGGGGGAGTCCCGCCGGGGGTACCGTTCGAAGAATTGCCGGCTGACTGGGTCTGCCCCCAGTGCGGGGCCGGAAAGGACCAGTTCGTCCGGAAGGAGTGAGCGGCGCCGCCCCGGAGCGTCGCTCTCGCTGCATCGGACTCTTCTGGCGCCGTCTGAGAGCGGAGGCGATCAGGCCGGGACGAGCTTCAGCACCTCGCCCGTCGCAGTGGAGGCATCGGGACCCATCTCCCGGTTTACCATCACGTAGACCTCGCGGGCGCGATCCTCGCCGAACCCCCGGACATAGGCGTTCACGTTTCCGTCCGGGGAGCCTGCGATCCGCACCTCCCGCGGCGTCCACATCCTGTTCTGCTCCGCCGTCACCCGGTCGGCCTCGAGCGGGTACGCGCCGAGCTCGAAGCCGGGCGGCGGCGTCGCCACCAGGATGCGGCCGCCTTCCTCGGCGCCTTCCGTGCCGCTCCAGTCGCCGAAGATGTACGCCCCCGCAAGTTCGGGCATCGCCGCACCCCGGTAGACGAACCCGCCGACGATCGTCGTGCCCATGTCGTGCCCGACCTCGACGATCGGCCCGATGAGGGGTTCCCCGCGGGCTCCGGTGACCGGACAGGGGCCGGCAGGCGGGCGATTGTGGTCGGCCGGGTCGAAGCAGTGCGTACCCTCGCGGATGCGCCAGCCGTAGTTGCCGCCCTTCGCCAGGACGTGAATCGACTCGAAGAGCGCCTGCCCGGCCGATGCGGTGATCAGCCGCCCCGTCCGTGCGTCGAAGGAGAGGTACGCCGGATTCCGGAGGCCCATCGCGTAGATCTCGGGCCGGAAACCGGCGGTCTCGACGAACGGATTGTCGGGCGGGATCGCGTACTCCTTTCCGCTCCCGCCCGGACGGTCGACGTCGATCCGGATGATCTTTCCGAGCAGCGTCGTCGGGTCCTGCGCGTTGCCGATCCCGGGGGTGTGGCCGGTGCCCGTGTCGTCGGCCGCGCCGCCGTCGCCGAGGGCGAGGTAGAGGTAGCCGTCGCCGGGTCCGAAGAGGATCGGACCGCCGTTGTGGTTGTGGGCCGGCTTGTCGATCGACAGGAGCACACGCTCCGAGCCGGGGTCCGCACGGTCGGGGTCGTCTCGCGAGACCCTGAACTCGCTGAGGCGGTTCGTGCAGCTCCAGCCCCGAGGCCCCCCGGAGCGAAGCGGCGCCGAGTAGAAGACGAAGAACCGGCCGTTCTCCGCGTAACCGGGGTGAAACGCGAGCGAGAGGAGGCCGCGCTCGTCGTACCGCGGGTTCAGCCGCACGAGCCGGTGCCGGAGGTCGAGGAACGGCTCCTCGAGGAGTCCGTCGCCAGGCGCGAGCACCCGGACGAGCCCGATCTGGTCGACGATGAAGCGGCGCCCGGACCCATCGTCGGGCTCGGTCAGCATCATAGGGGCCGCGAGGCCTTCGGCCACCCGCTCGAGGCCGACGACGGCCGGCGGTGTGGCGAGCTTCGTGTACGATTGGCCGTCCCGGAACGTGCAGGCGAGCGGGGAGGCCTGATTCGTCAGGTCCGACTGGGCTTGCATTCGGGAGGACAGGACGGCGACGGGGCGGCGTTCGGGATCGGCGCTCATGGGCGCCCGTCGGTACGGGACCAGATAAACGTTTGCGTGGACGGAGGGCCGCCGCCGTCAGCGGCGGTAGATCGGCGGCCGGCCGGTCTTCCCCTTCATCCTCCGGTACCCCGAGCCGAGCTGCGCGTGCAGCCATTCGACCCGGTCCCGCTTCGCCTCCTCGCTTCTGAAGTAGTGGTCCGTGTCGTACCACCGGACGAGCTTCGGCTCGCTCGCCGCGTCGGCCAGCCGCTGGCCGACCTCGCGGCCGAAGACCTCGTCCCGCTCCCCGAACTGGAGGAAGAGCCGGGACGGGCTGGCCGAGGCGATGAACCGGACCGGGTCGATCGGCGCCATCACGTTGCGGTAGTGCTCGAGGGCTTCGCCGGTGAGGGAGGGGATGTTCGCGACGGCCACGTCCGCGAAGCTCGGCGCGCCGGCCATCAGCACGAAGATCCGGAGGCGGCGCTCGACTCCCGCGAGCACGCCGCCCATGAGAGCGCCGAGGCTGTGGCCGACGTAGCCGAGCTGCGCGGCATCGGTGCCGGGCTGCGCCACGGCGAAGTCCACAGCCCGCCGCAGATCGCGAACGATCGCGACAAAGAGGTCGCGGTTCTGCTCGGGCGTGCCGAGGGACCGCACGAAGGCCTCCCCCGCGGCCCACGGCGCCTCGACGAGCAGTGAGGCGATGCCCATGCCGCCGAGCCGGATCCCCTCCTCGAAGAAGGTCGAGCGGTCCCCCGGCGACGGGTGGACGTAGATCACGGCCGGAAACCGGTCGCGGCCCGGGGGCAGCATCCAGTACGCGGCCGTCCGCCCGCCCCGCGCGTCGGCGAAGCTCATATCGTGCACCAGGACGCCGTTCCGCTCCTCCACACCCAGATCCTCCGGGTCGAGCGGGGCCGTCCTGTCGTAGTCGAACACCCGTTCCGCAGCCGTGCCGTCTCCGGAGACTGCCACCGGGTCGATCTCGTCGCCGGCCATCTGGATGGAGTAACGTCAGCAACGAGGATATCCCTTTCCCTTTGCGCGGCCCGAGTCGTGCCGTCGCCGGCTGAATCGGGACCCTCCGCCGGAGACACAACGTATTTTTTCGGTGCGGGCGATGGAGAGGGTATGCCCACCGACGCCGTCGTGATCCTCTCGACCGCACCCCCCGGCGAGGCGGCAGCCATCGCCCGGGCACTCGTCGCGGACCGGCTCGCGGCCTGCGTCCAGATCGCCGCCATCCGTTCGCTCTACCGCTGGCAGGGCCGGATCGAGGACGAACCCGAGGAGCTCATGGTGATCAAGACGCGGCGGCACCTCGCCGGCGCCGCGATCGCCCGGATCCGCGAGCTCCACTCCTACGAGGTCCCCGAGGCGGTCGTGATACCGGTCGAGGCGGGGTCGGCCGACTACCTCGCCTGGCTCTCGGCCGAGACGGCGGAAGCGCCATGAAGCTCGTCTCCCGGAAAGGAATGCAGTACCGCGACGGCGAGCCCCACGAGATCGAGGACGCGATCGTGGTCGAGAAGACGTTCCGGATCCTGTTGAACGGCGAGGAGGTCGCGGCACAGGTCGCCTCGGACGAGCAGCTCGCCGAGCTCGGCGCCGGCTTCGTGATCGACGAGGGGCTCGCGGACGCGGTCGACTCGGTCGCGGTCGAGGGCGACGCGATCCTGGTCGCGGCCCCGCGTCGGTGCGCGGCGGAGACGGAGACCGGGTCCTCGGGTGGAACCTCGTTCCGCTGCGGCGTGCGACAGGTCCGGTCCGACCTCACGGTCACGCCCGGGGAGGTGCACGCCGTGACGGCGGCCATCTTCTCCGACGACTGGCAGCAGACCGGCGCGCTCCACTGCTCGGTCCTGTTCTGCGAAGGCCGGCTCGTCGCGAAGGCGTGCGACGTCGGCCGGCACAACTCGGTCGACAAGGTGGTCGGCGCGGCCGTCCTCGCAGGCCTCGACCGGTCCCGGTGTGTACTCGCCTGCACCGGCCGGCAACCGTCGGGAATGGTGAAGAAGGTCGCGAATGCCGGGATCCCCGTGCTCGTCTCGCGCGCGGCCTCGACCGATCAGGGGATCGCGACCGCCGAGGCGGCCGGCGTCACACTCGTCTGCTTCTCGCGCGGGGACCGGTTCACGATCTATACGCACCCCGAGCGGGTGGCCGATCTCCAGATGTAATGGGGCCGCCGCGGGTCAAGAGGGGCGCGGCCTGTCCTCGAAGAGCCGATCGACGCCGAGCAGGACATTGATCCACCGCGTCTCTTCGTTCGCCTGGACCAGGATCAGCACCATCAGCATCAGGGGCACGGCGAAGAGCATTCCCATCACTCCCAGGAGCCAGCCGAAGACGATCACCGCGAGCACGACGAGGACAGGCGGGATCTCGAAGGTCCGAGAGGCGAAATAGGAGAAGACCGGGTTCTCGACGATGAGGTTCAGCACGATCACGACCACGACCACCGCGAGCGCACCGGGAAGCCCGTACTGAATCCAGGCGAAGAAGATGGCCGGGATCGCCGCAGCGATCAGGCCGAGATAGGGGATGTATCCGAGAAGAAAGGTCAGCAGGCCCCAAAGCACCGCCGCGTGGACCCCCATGGCCAGAAGGACGCCGCCGAAGACAACGCCGTGGACGAGGTTCGTCTCGGTCCGGACCACCATGAAGTCGATCACGAACCCGCTCATGCGCGAGGCCTGGTCCAGGGCAGTGCTGTCGGGGCCGAGGAGCCGGGCCGCCCGCACGGGGAGCTGCGGCGCCTCGAGCAGCATGAAGAAGGTCGCGATCATCACGAAGAAGATGGTCATGAGCAGGTCGCCGAGGTCCGAGACCCAGGCGAGCGCAGTCCCCGCGATCTCGCCGAGATCGAACGACGAGGCCGAGAATGCCGGCAGCGAGAGCCCGAACTGATCGAGGACGCGTAGCGCGCCGTCGATCCGCTGGTCGAGCTCGGCCTGGAAGGTCCCGATGTCGGTGGCGAGCATCTGCAGCGCAAACACGAGCAGCACGATGAGGCCGATCAGCAGCAGGAACGCGACCAGGGAGACGACCGCGACCGCGACGCCGTGGGGGAGCCCGCGCCGCTCGAGGAACCCGACCGCTGGGAGGGCGAGCAGGGTCAGAATGAACGAGACCACGAGGATGATGACCACATCCGAGGCCATCTGAATCCCGAGCGCGATCACGAGCAGCAGCGCCACGAGGAGCAGCCGCTCTGTCGTGGAGGGGATGGCCACGGGCACGGTCATGGAGAAGATATCTCTTCTCCGATGAGACAAAGGTTGCCCGTGCCATCGAGGCCGGAAGGCTGGTCCGCCCTCTCACGCCACGTTCTGGTCGTCGTCAACGAGGCCGAAGCGGTTTCCCTCCGTGTCCTGGCAGATCGCGAGTGAACCGACGCCGGGAATGGGCGTACGCGGCATCAGGACGGTGCCGCCGAGCTGCACCACCCTGTCCAGGTACGCCGCGACCGACGGAACCCCGACATAGTTCAAGATCTGCTGATCGGGCGCGCCCCGCGGGCCCATGCCCCCGGCGAGGCCCGGCGAGCCGTCCAGGGCATTGGTCGCGATCAGGTGGTATTCCATCGGGACGCCTTCGGCCCTGGTGAAGGTCCATCCGAAGAGTTCTCCGTAAAATGCCCGTGCCCGCTCGGTGTCGTCGGCGGGCAGATCGAAGTGAACGATGGTCGGCATGATCGGGTCATGGTATCCGTGGCTGATGAGGATATCGCCGGGAGAGCCGGCCCCCCTTGGTATCCCTGCTGGATCGTGGCGGGGAGACTGAGCACCCGGTGCTGAGGGGCAGGCACCCGAGCAGCGCGGCAAGGGTCGCACCGGTCACATATGGTGACGGCATCGGCGTGGATCTCGGACCGAGCGGGATTGATCGCATCGCACCGGGGGAGGCGGGTGAACGTTCAAATGGCCTGAACGTGAGGTACCATATCGGAGGCACGATGACGGAGACCGAAGGAAAGACCGCGCTCCTGCTGCTCGGGTGCCCGCAGGTGCCGGTCCAGACGAGCGTCGCGATCCACCTCTGCGACCAGCTCCGCGAACGAGGGGTCACGCCGGTGATCGCCGGTACGGGCTCGGCGCGGAAGCTGATCGAGGTCGCGGACCCGAAACGCCGGTACATCGGCGAGATCCTCGACCTCGACGACTGCATCGACGC
Source organism: Methanomicrobiales archaeon (assembly GCA_017883495.1). Lineage (GTDB taxonomy): Archaea > Halobacteriota > Methanomicrobia > Methanomicrobiales > Methanospirillaceae > UBA288. Next base: position 6,898 of record JADGNL010000005.1, read on the forward strand.
GATCGCGGAGAAGCAGCGCGACTTCGACTACGCTTACGTCTTCATCCACAACGACGGCGGGGTCAGTTACGCGGGCACGCTCTCGGCGATCTCGCGGGCGCGCCTCGTCGGGATCGTGTACGGCGAGCACGCGGACGAGACGGCGGCCCTGATCACGTTCCCGTGCGAGGTCGTCGCGACGAAGGCCACGCACAACCCGATGCCGATCGTGGTCAAGCTCGGGAGAGTCCTGCCATGAGCTGCATCGAGCAGCTCGAGTACGAGATCCTTCTCCAGGGGGCCTCGTTCAAAGAGAGCGGCGAGTACATCAAGAAGCACTTCTCCGAGTGGTTCGAGGTCGAGCCCGGGTACCGGCTCTTCGACGCGCACCTGATCGGGGTGCCGCCGGTCGTCCTCGGCGTCGAGGGCGAGGACGTGATCTTTCCCTACGTGAAGCCGTGCCGCGGCACGTTCCTCCTCCGGGCGAAGGGCCCCGAGGAGATCGCGAAGCTCCGCGCCCGAAAGAAGAAGCGGTGAACGGGGAAGGCCGCTCACTGCGCTGGCTTCGCTGCGGGCTCCGGGTGCTCGGCGAGGTACGCGGCCTCCTTCGCCGCCATCTCCTCGGGAGTGAGATCCGCCTTCGCGCAGACCGCCCGGTGAGCCACCCACCGCCCGACCGTGAAGTGGCCGCAATCGTCCTCGCGCTTACAGGCGCCGTACGTGCCCCGCTCGAGGTCGTGGCAGGCGAACTGGTACGCCTTCTGCACGGCCTCCTCCTTCGCCGAGGTCCATGAATCTGCCATGGTCCCACGGGGGCGGGGCGCCGGCATAAAGGTGCCGGTGGGCCGCGCCGGACCGATCAGGAGGGCGAAGCCCGCCGTTCTTCGTCGGTGAGGTGTTCGAGGACCTCAGCGGTGGGGCCGATCTTGATGATCTTTCCGCCGCGCATCAGCGCGAGCCGGTCGCAGATATCGCGGACGAAGTCCATATCGTGCGAGACGACGATGA
>JADGNL010000245.1 GCA_017883495.1 Methanomicrobiales archaeon
CTTCCTCGGATGGCTCAACGACCACGAGAGCGACGCCTTCGTGGTCTGCACCGCCAACGACGTCGCCAGGCTCCCGCCCGAATTCTCGAGGTGCGAGCGCTTCGATGCGACGTTCTTTCTCGACCTCCCCGGCCGTGCCGAGAAGGACGCGATCTGGGCGTTGTACCTGGCGCGGTACGGGCTCGACCCGGCGCAGCGACGCCCTCTCGATCGCGAATTCACGGGGGCGGAGATCAAGGCGTGCTGCCGGCTCGCGGCGCTGCTCGACCTCCCCTTGATCGAGGCGGCTCAGAACATCGTGCCGGTGGCGGTGACGGCCGGGGAGTCGGTCGAACGACTGCGGACCTGGGCCTCGGGCCGCTGTCTCGCCGCCGACCGGCCCGGCCTCTACATGCGGGCCGCCGACGCCTCCGCCAAGGCGGGCCGCAACGTCCGACGCGACCCGTCCACCAATTGACAGGCGACGATTTTTTGATCCCGATCCCTTGCCTTGACGAAGGCGGCGGGCCGGGCGGCCCGTCGCTTCACAGACCCTGGAGACTCGATGACCGACGCAATTGACCCGATCGAAACACGAACCCCTGATCATCGCACGACCACGCCCGCCGAGCGGCTCCGCGCCACGACGGCGGCAAGCCGCCTGCGATTCACCTGGTTCCGGGCCCGGAAAACCCTCACCCCCGAGCAGCGGGCCGCCGCCGAGGCGTTCGGCACCGACGAACGGCCCCTCGCCGCGGCCAAGGCGCTCGTCGACACCAAGCACGCCGCCTACCGATCCCTCACCGCACTCCGGACCGAGATCACGGGGTACTGGCGGCGCTGGTCCTTACCGTTCCCCGAGCCGGGCGTCCGGCTGATCAAGCGGGAGTCGCTCGGCGATTTCGACGTGATGATGAACCACTTCAAGGACAGACTCGAGGTCGCCGTCCGCGACCTCGATGCCTACTACGCCGGACAGAAACGGGCGGCCGCCGAGCGGATCGGCTCGCGGTACGACCGCGCCGACCATCCCGAAACGCTCGTCGTGGGCCTCTTCGAGTTCGCGTGGGAGTTCCCGTCGGTCGAGCCGCCCGCCTACCTCGCGGCGCTCCATCCGTCGCTCCATGAACGGGAGCAGGCCCGCGTGCGGGACCGGTTCGAGGAGGCCGTGCGGTTGGCCGAGCGAGCGTTTCTCGACGAGTTGGCGCGGCGGGTCGGGCACCTCGTCGAGCGCCTGACCGGCACCGACGCGGACGGCCGGCCCAAGGTATTTCACGGCAATGCCGTCTACCGCCTGGAGGGCTTCTGCGGGCGATACCGCGACCTGAACGTGCGATCCAACCCCGATCTCGACGAACTCGTGGAGGAGGTGGGGCGGGCGGTGCGAACAGTCACCGCGCAGGCCCTCCGCGACGACGACCAGGTTCGCCGGCGGGTCGCGACCCGGCTCGGTTTGGTGCAGTCCTCGCTCGAGAGGATGCGATCCTGACCGACCGGCCGCGGCGGGGGAGCTCGCGGCGAACGACGGGCGGGGAGGCGTGACGGACCTCGTGGTCCGCCCCTCGGAAGCGATCGCCCCGATTTACCCCGAGGCGATCGCCCTTGCCGCTCTTGGGACGTTCACCGCCCGTTCCCGGCTGCCCGTTCTGCGGCCGTCCCGTGCCTTACCCCGGACGCGTCGGCGACGGCTCCCCCGCGAGGGCCGAGTGCGACCCCTGCGACGTCTACTTCGACGCACTCCCCGAGGAGGTCTATCTCGCGACCGCAGCGCCCGCATGAAGGGGCAATCCTCAACGTCAAGGAACCCCTTCCCCACATCAGGAGCCTTTTCCCATGATCACCTTCACGCGCCGCCAGGCCCGCACGCTCCGCGGCGTCTTCCGGCGCTCGTGGCTCGGGATCGGCCCCCGCGGGCCGGTCCTGGTGTTCCGTGCCGACGGCACCAAACTACGCGTGGAATATCGGTATGGTGCGGTCGCCGTCTCCCATGTCCTGGAGGGCCACGCCCCGCCGTCCGAGCCGATCGTTATCCCACTGTTCGCGCTCGCGGAGTTCGAGGGCCGCGCCGAGTCCCCCGTCGTCCTGGAATCCGCGGCACCCGGCCGGACTTTGGCGAACTGGAACGACCGCGGAGTCCCCCGGAGCTGCGAATACGAGGTCCCGCCGATCGATACGTTCACACTGTTCCCCGAGACGCCGCGGTTGGTGTCGTGTCGCCAACCGTTGCTCCGAGCCCTGGCCGAGGCGAGCGCGACCGCGACGACGGACACGACGCGGTACGCCCTCGACTGTATCCAGATCCGGGCCCGTCGCGGCCGCCACGAGGTCGTCGCCACCGACGGCTGCCAGCTCCTGATCGACAACGGATTCTCGTTGGGCTGGGACGGCAACGTCCTGGTCCGGAAATCGCCCCTGTTCGGGTGCCAGGCCCTCGCCCGGGAACGGCGCCTCAAAGTCGGCCGGAGCGACACCCACATCGTCCTCAAGGCCGGACCCTGGACGCTCTTCCTCGTGATCCAGAAGGACCTCCGATTTCCCGAAATCGACCACGTCTTGCCACCCTCGACAGCCGTAAGCACACGGCTGCGGATCGACCCCGCCGACGCCGCGTTCCTGCTCCCGGCGCTCGACCGGCTCCCCGGGTATGAGGTCGGGAATTCACCGTGCACGCTCGAAGGCAACGGCCGGGTCGCCGTCCGCGCCCGCGCGGCGGGGCACGACGCCGCGACCGAACTGGTGCTTTCTCGGTCGCGGTGC
>JADGNL010000042.1 GCA_017883495.1 Methanomicrobiales archaeon
AGAACCTCCCGGTCCGGTTCTCGCTCCAGCTGCACAAACTCATAGGAGTCCGGTGATGAAAGCGGTCTGTCTCTTATCCGGCGGCATGGACTCGTCCACGCTCGCCTACCTTGCGCGCGAACGGGGCTACGAGATCCTCGCGCTCCACCTCAACTACGGCCAGCGGACCGAGGCCCGCGAGCTCGCCTCGGCCCGGGCCGTTGCCGAGCGGCTCGGCGCGGTCGAGTTCCTGCCCGTCTCGATCGAGTATCTCCGGCTCTTCGGCAGGAGCAGCCTGACCGACGCCTCGATCGCGGTCGAGACGTACGACCCCTCGGCCCCGGAGCTCCCGAACACGTACGTCCCGTTCCGGAACGGCAACCTCCTCTCGATCGCCACGAGCTACGCCGAGTCCCGCGATGCGAACGCGATCTTCATCGGGGTCCAGGCCCTCGACTACTCGGGCTACCCCGACTGCCGGCCGCAGTTCATCGCGGCCTTCCAGCGCGCCATCGACCTCGGCACGGCCGACACCACCGCGATCCGGCTCGAATCGCCGTTCGTCGGCCTGACCAAGACGGACATCCTCCGGATCGGCCTCGACCTCGGCGTGCCGTACGAGCTGACCTGGTCCTGCTACCAGGCAGAGGACGAGGCCTGCGGGGTCTGCGGCTCCTGCCACTACCGGCAGGCCGCCTTCGCCGAGCTCGGCCTCGCGGACCGGATCCCGTACCGGAGCCGGCCGTGACCGAGATCTGGCGGGGCCGCCGGCTCTGGATCGAGCAGCGCTCGGTCGAGCTCCCCTCGGGCACGAAGGAGTTCGTCGTCGTCCACCCCGGCGGCGCCGTGGCCATACTCCCCGTAGACGGGGACGAGATCGTCCTCATCCGGCAATACCGCGCCGCGATCGACGGCTGGATCATCGAGGCGCCGGCCGGCACGCTCGAGGAGGGCGAGGAGCCGGAGGCCTGCGCCGCCCGCGAGCTGATCGAGGAGACGGGCCTTGCGGCCGCCGAGCTCGTTCCCCTCGGCGCGATTTACACCACGCCCGGGTTCTCGGACGAGGTGATTCACCTTTACCTCGCGCGCGGGCTCTCGCCCTCCACCGACTTCGAGAAGGACGAGGACGAGCAGATCGAGACCGTCCGATTCTCCGCGGACGAGGTCCGGGCCATGGCCCTCGACGGCCGCATCCGCGACGCGAAGACGCTCTGCCTGGTCCACCGCGGGCTCGGGCGATCGCCGTGAGACTCCTCGCGCTCGGCGCGGCCCTCTGCCTGCTCCTGCTCGCCGCGGGATGCACGCAGTCCCCCGGCACGGACCGGTTCAACGTCGACGGCGACGGCCGGCTCTCGATAGCGCTCGCGCCGGACGCCCGCGTGAACGCGACGGTCCTGAACACGACCGGGAACGCCACCCTCTCCCGCGTGATCTTCACCGCCGACGACGGCGTCCCCGTCACTGCATACGTCGCGGCGCCGGCGCACCCGAAGGCGGCCGTCGTCTACGTCCCGGGTGCGAACGAGCCCGTCACGGGCCACGCATCCCGCTTCGTGAGCTACCCCGACGCCGGCATCGCCTTCCTCTACCTCGACGTCCGCGGCAACGGCTTCGAGACGCCGGGAACCCCGCTCGACCTCAACGCCGACTACGCCCGGTTCCGGGCGGACCAGTGGCCGCAGTCGTACCGGATCATCGCCGACATCATGCGGGCGCGGGCGTACCTCGCGCAGGCGTACGGCGTCCCCATCTGGGCCGTCGGCTCCTCGAACGGCGGGCGCTACGCGGCCGTCGCGGCCGGCATCGACCCGCAGTTCGCCGGGTACGCCGGAGTCTCCACCTCGGGGCTCGGCACGAAGCCCGGGGCGAAGTCCATCGCGCAGCGGTTCGAGGCCTCGGTCGACCCGGCCACGTACATCGGCGCGATCAGCCCGCGGCAGGTGCTGATCTACCACGCCGAGGCCGATACGATCATCCCGTTCGCCCAGGGGCAGGCGCTCTACACGACGGCCAGGGAGCCGAAGGCGTTCGTGCCGTTCGACGGCTCGCACGGGATAAATCCGAATGTCGACGCCGACCTCATCGGCCGACTGACGCAGATTTATGGCCGTTGAGCCGCTATATATACAGACGCGAGGAGAGGCATGACCGACGGACAGGTCGAGATGGACGAGGGCCGCCGCCGCTACGAGTTCAAGAAGGCGCTCGAGCGGCTCGAGGCCAAGCAGGGCGCGGGGACCGAGCTGATCACGCTCTACATCCCTCCCGATAAGCAGATCTACGACGTGACGGCCCAGCTCCGCGATGAGTTCGGCCAGTGCGCGAACATCAAGTCCAAGCAGACGCGGTCGAACGTCCAGGCCGCGATCTCCTCGATCCTCGCCCGGCTCAAGTACTACAAGCGCCCGCCCGAGCTGGGCATGGCCGTCTTCTGCGGCACGGTCCACCGCGGCGGCGACAAGTACGACCTCGAGTGCCAGATCGTCGAGCCGCCCGAGCCGATCGGCATGTACATGTACCGCTGCTCCTCGACCTTCGAGCTCGAGCCCCTCCGCGCGATGCTCGAGGAGAAGTACGTGTACGGCCTCCTCGTCCTGGACCGGCGCGAGGCCTACTGGGGCTTCCTCCGCGGCGCCCGGATCGAGCCGATCGCCGGCGCCACCTCGACCGTCCCGGGCAAGCAGCGCAAGGGCGGCCAGTCCGCGGTCCGGTTCTCCCGCCTCCGCGAGATCGCGATCAACGAGTTCTACACCAAGGTCGGCGAGCGCTCCTCGGCCGCGTTCATGACAGAGAAGGACTTCTTCGTGCGGTTCAAGGGCGTGCTTATCGGCGGGCCTTCCCCGACCAAGGAGGAGTTCGAGGCCGGCAACTACCTCCACCACGAGGTCCAGAAGCGCGTGATCGGCCTCTTCGACGTCGCGTACACGAACGAGTCGGGCCTGCCCGAGCTCGTGGACGCGGCCCAGGACGCGCTCCGCGGCGTCGAGGTGATGAAGGAGAAGGCGAGCATGCAGCGGTTCCTCCGCGAGCTCGTCAAGGAGGACGGGCTCGCTTCGTACGGCGAGGAGTCCGTCCGGAAGAACCTGGAGATCGGGGCCGTCGACGTCCTCCTCCTCTCCTCGGGCCTCCGCGAGGTCCGGCAGAAGCTCCGCTGCGAGGCCTGCGGGTACGCGACCGAGCGGACGGTCCGGGCGAAGCCCGGCGAGACCACGGGCGACGTCGAGACCGGCGCCTGCCCTTCCTGCTCCTCGCCCCTCGCGCTCGATGAGGAGTCGGACATCATCGACGAGCTGACCTCGTTCGCGGATCAGTCGAGCGCGAAGGTCGAGATCATCTCCGACGACTTCGAGGAGGGCTCGATCCTGATGACGGCTTTCGGCGGGATCGCGGCCATTCTCCGCTACCGGACGGGATACTGATGTACTTCGAGACGAGAGACCTGATCCGAAGAGCACTTGAGACAGCGACGGGAGAATCCGATGTTCGTCTTACGGACGGAGGAGACCATGCAGATTTCGCTTCATCAGTAGCATTTTTGTTGGCGAAGAAGCGGAAACAATCCCCGGTCGAAATCGCGACTCAGCTGGCTACAATTGAGCTCCCGCAACTTGAAGAGTTTTTGAATAAAAAGATCACAATCAAAGCAGAAGGACCATATCTAAACTTTTTTGCGAATGCGGATTATCTTGCGGAATCGGTAAAAGCAGCGCTCCAACCCGGATACGGCGCGCTCCCCCCGAAGCGGGAGCGGGTCGTGCTCGAGCACACCTCGGCGAACCCGAACGGCCCGCTCCATGTGGGCCACATCCGGAACTCGGTCATCGGCGACACCCTCGCCCGGGCCTTCC
>JADGNL010000043.1 GCA_017883495.1 Methanomicrobiales archaeon
CCGTCCCCGCGGTCTGGGTCGTGTACGCGGGGGATCCCGGCAACCCGTATATCGACGCAGCCCGCGCCGGCCTCCTCGAAGCATCCCGAAATGGGACGTTCACGTACGAGGAGTTCGCACCCGCGACGGCGGATCGGCTCGAGGCGGCCCTAGCGGACGACGCATCGGCCCCCCCAAAACTGATCGTGGTCCAGGATTCGGGGACGTGGGCCGGCGCAGCGGATCGCTGGGCGGCAGCCTACCCACGGATCCGGTTCGTCGTGATCGACGGTGATACCGCGCCGCGTCCGAATGTCCGGACCGTGGCGATAACGGCGGACGGAGTCTCGTACCTGGCAGGCGCGCTTGCGGCTACGGCCGGCCTTGGTCGGTCCGTCGCAGTCCTGCTCGGCATGCCGCATCCGGTCCTGAACGGGTTTCGCGACGGCTTCGTGGCCGGGGTCGGCTCGGTCGCTCCCGGCGCGGCGGTCGAGGTTCGATACGTCGGCAACGATACCCGGGGCTATGCCGACCCTGCCCGGGCGACCGCCATCGCCGAGGAGCTCTATCGGAACGGGACGTCCGTGATCTACGCGGTCTGCGGCGGCTCGTCGCTCGGCGTGATCGATGCGGCCGGGAACGCGACCGGGCGGTTCGTGATCGGGGTCGACCGCGACCAGAAGGCGCTCGGGCCCGACGTGGTCCTGGGATCGGCGGTCAAGCACGTGGACCGGGTCGTGCAGGCGGCGATCGAGGACGGGCTCGGTGCAACCTTCACGCCGGGTGCGATCCGGGTCGGGCTTACCGAGGGTGCGACGGACCTGGTCCCGAACCCGCGGTTCGGGGCGTACGGATCGGCCGTCGCCGGACGGCGCGGAGCGGCGGAGGCGATGGACCGGTGATCGCGGACCTGATGGTCACGGTCGCGATCTACCGCTCGGGCGCCGTCTTCGTGGCCGTCTGCCAGGAGTTCGGCGTCGAGGCGACCGGCCGTTCGCCCGAGGACGCGAAGGAGGCGGCGCTGGTCGCCGTCCGTCGGACCCTCGACGCCATCGTCGCCCGAGGCGAGCTCGCGGACTTTCTCGCAGAGGCCGGGTTCGTGATCGATGGGGGCGCGCTTCGGACCGAGCGGCGTCTGATCGAAATCGCCGAGGGGCGAGTCTCGGTTCCGTTCTGACCGGGAAAAAGGAGATTACTTCGAGGTCACGACCACGGTCGCGGGAGGGTTGTTGATCACGATGTTGGGGGGATTGTTCACAACCGTCACAGGCGGGGGTTGTTGACCACCACATCCGGCGGATTGTTCACGTCGACCTTCGCCGGCGGCGGGTTATTGACCACCATATCCGGCGGATTGTTCACGACGACCGTCACCGGTGGCGGGTTGTCAACCGTCGTGGTCGATGTGCATCCAGCCGCGGCGGCCGCGGCGACGAGCAGGGCTGCCAGTACAAGCCACAGGATATTGTTTCGGGACATACTGTCTGCTATTGTCCGATAGTACTTAAGGATTCGTTTGAATAACCACAGGCCGGGAGTAGACTTCTGTCCGGTCGTGCGCCCCGCGTCCCGGGACCTGCCATGATCGACGCCGAGGGTCATTCGGGACCGGAGAGGATGTACATCGCCCAGCCGACGTATTCGCGACCGTACCCGAGGTATTCGTCCTGGAGGCGCTCCAGGTAGGTCCGAACCTCGAGGTCGTCAGGGGCGTGGGCGAGCCGCTCGCGGCACGCGGCCCAGATCCCCGACTCGTAGGCGTCGAACTCGCCCTCGGTCGAACGGACGATGCCCGTGAGCGCAAAGCCGTGCTCGCGGACGATCCCAAGGAGCTCGTACTCGGTCACGCAGTCGGCAAAGTCGCGGGCAAACTCGGGCGGAACGCGCTCGGTCCGCCAGTACCGCTCGCCGAGCACGGCCCGCCCCCCCGCCTCGAGGGAGGCGCGGAGCGCCCCGACCGCACCCTCGATCCCGCCGAAGGCCGAGGCCGACCCGAGACAGAGCGCGACCGTGACGCCAGAGACGGGATCGGCCGGGTCGGCCGCGTCGCCGCACCGGAACGCGATTCGATCCTCAAGGCCCCGGCTCTTGGCGAGGGCGCGGCCGGCCAGAACCGCCTCCGGGCGGCAGTCGATCCCGAGCCCCCGGCAGCCGAACGCGTCTGCGAGCAGGGCGAGGACGGTGCCGTTGCCGCACCCGAGATCGAGGACAAAGTCTTCGGCCGAGACACCGACGATGCGGGCCGCCGAGAACACGCGGTCGGGCGTGGTCGGGTTCATCAGCGTAAGATCGGCCTGGAGCTCCCAGAGACGCACGTCGTCCATCATCCATGCGTTGGCTCCCCAAACCCATCAACTCTCCCGGATCGTCCGTCGTTATAGCCGTGTACGCCGCCGGTGTGCCGGTGCCGGTACACGCCAGGGAGGGGCGGAGATGGCGATCGGATCAGGCGGATGAGAGGATCATCTTGAACATCTTTTTATCGACGGATGCCCTTCACTCCCCAGGCGATGGCGATGGCCGGGATCCCCGAGGCGTACTGGAGCCGGAGACCGGAGGATGTACTCGCCGATCTCGGTTCCTCGGCGGCAGGGCTCGATGAGGCTGAGGCCGTCCGGCGGCGCGAGACGTACCGCCACCTCCGGCTCGGGCGGGGTCGGGGCGCCTCGCCCATTCTGCTCCTCCTGAACCAGTTCCGGAGCCCGACGACCCTGCTCCTCCTCGGCGCAACCCTCCTCTCCCTTGTGCTCGGCGACCTGCTCGACGCCGCCATCATTCTCGTGATCGTCGGCGTCAGCGGACTCCTCGGATTCTACCAGGAGTACGGTGCGTCCAACGCGATCGCAGCGCTGACAGCCAGGGTCCGGGCCACGGCCCCGGTCCTGCGCTCGGGCCGCGAGACCCAGGTCGATATCGAGGAGGTGGTACCGGGGGATCTCCTTCGCCTGGAGGCCGGACGGACGATCGCGGGCGACGCGCGAATTGTCGAGGGGACGGATCTCTATGTCGACGAGTCGGCCCTGACCGGCGAGACCTTTCCTGTCGAGAAGGCGGCAGCCCCTGTTTCGGCCGACGCCCCGCTCGCGCAGCGGGCGAGCGCCCTCTACTTCGGCACGCACGTGGTATCGGGAACGGCGACGGCGGTCGTGGTCGCCGTCGGGCGCGAGACCGAGTTCGGAAGGATCTCCGACCGTCTGCGGACCGCGCGGCCCGAGACCGACTTCGAACAGGGGATCCGACACTTCGGATACCTCCTGGTGCAGCTGACCGCCCTTCTCGTCTTCGGGATCTTCGCGATCAACATCTACCTCGCGCGCCCGTTCGTGGACTCGCTCCTCTTCGCCCTCGCCCTGGCGGTCGGCCTGACGCCCCAGCTCCTCCCGGCGATCATCTCGGTGAACCTCGCGACCGGGGCACGGCGCATGGCCGCCAAACGGGTGATCGTCCGGCAGCTCACCTCGATCGAGAATTTTGGCGCAATGACCCTGCTCTGCGCGGATAAGACCGGTACCCTGACCGAAGGGGTGGTACAGGTCCGGTCCGCCGACGATATCGCGGGGTCCCCGAGCGACCGGGTACTCCGGCTTGTCTACCTGAACAGTGCGTTCGAGACCGGCTTCACGAATCCGATCGACGAGGCGGTCCGCTCGCTCCGCCCTTTCAGCCTAGGGGCCTATACCAAGCGCGACGAGGTGCCGTACGACTTCGTCCGGAAGCGCCTCTCGATCCTGGTGGAGACCGCCGACGAATGGCTGATGACCACCAAGGGCGCGCTCGACCGCGTCCTCGACGTCTGCACTACGGCCGAACGCCCCGACGGCGAGATCGTGCCGATCGACGTGGAACGGCAGCGGGTCCTCGACCGTCTCAATGCACTCTCGGGCGAGGGCTACCGGGTCCTCGGCGTCGCCTACCGCCGGGTGCCGCCGGGCACCGACATCCAGGCTCCTGACGAGAGGTCGATGACCTTTGCAGGCTTCCTCGTGCTCCACGACCCGGTCAAGGCGGACGCGGCGGCCACGGTCGCCGAGCTGGCCCGGCTCGGCATTCGCCTCTGCCTGGTCACGGGGGACAACCCGCTCGTCGCCGCCCACGCGGCCCGGCAGGTGTTGGGACGGGCGCCCGATGTGGTCTCGGGCGGGGACCTTCAGGCGATGAGCGATGAGGCACTCCGTGCACGGGCTCCCTCGGTCGACGTCTTCGCCGCAGTCGAACCGAACCAGAAAGAGCGGATCATCCTCGCCCTCAAGCGCTCAGGAGCGGTGGTCGGCTACATCGGTGACGGGATCAACGATGCCCCGGCCCTTCACGCGGCGGATGTCGGGATCTCGGTCGAGAGCGCGGTCGACGTCGCGAAGGAGGCCGCGCAGATCGTCCTTCTCGAGAAGGATCTGGGCGTCCTGGTCGAAGGGGTCCGCGAGGGGCGGGTTACGTTCGCGAACACCCTGAAGTACATCTTCATGGCGACCTCGGCGAACTTCGGGAATATGTTCTCGATGGCCGGCGCCTCGCTCTTCCTGCCGTTCCTGCCCCTGCTCCCGAAGCAGATTTTGCTCACGAACCTCCTGACCGATCTGCCTGAGACGACGATCGCGACCGACACGGTCGACCCCGAGCTGGTCGAGCATCCGCGTTCCTGGGATCTCGGGTTCATCAAACGGTTCATGCTCGTCTTCGGCCTCCTCTCCTCGGTCTTCGACTTCATGACCTTCGGCGTGCTCCTCTTCCTGCTCCACGCCACGCCCGAGCAGTTCCGGACCGGCTGGTTCCTCGAGTCCGTCGTCTCGGCCGCCCTGATCGTACTCGTGGTCCGGTCGCGCCGCCCGTTCTTTCGGAGCCGGCCCGGCAGGCAACTTCGGATCGCGACGGGCACGATCGTGCTCGTCACCATCGCCCTGCCGTACACACCCCTTGCGCCGCTCCTCGGACTCGTGCCCCTGCCTCTCGTCGCGCTCGGGGCGATGGGAGGGGTCGTCCTGCTCTATATCGGCTCGGCCGAGATGGTCAAGCGGGTCTTCTTCTACCATCGGGTGAAGCCGGGCGCGACGACATCGCAGCAGTATCGTCCGTCGTAACCGTCAGGTCTTTCCGAAGAGCGCCCTGCGGCCACGCATGCTTCTCCCGTTCGGAGACCACTGCTCGCTGGCTCTTCGTTGCCCACCTCATCGCCGGCTATTCCGTCTGCGGCGGCACCTGGAGATCCGGACGGCTTCCCTAGCGGGAGCCGTCCGTCCGGAAGCTCGAGAGGACGGTCTGAAGGTCGGCCGTGAGCGCGTCGGACGCCTCGGGCAGGGCGAAGAGGTTGAACGAGTACCCCGTGTCGCCGATGACCGTGACCACGAGCGTGCTCCTGTA
>JADGNL010000044.1 GCA_017883495.1 Methanomicrobiales archaeon
CAAACTTGCCGAGCTTGTAGTAGAAATCGCCCGTCTTGAGCGACTCGGTGAGCGGCCGGAGGCCGAGCGACCAGGCCCCGCCGTTGCAGAGGTGCTTCTCGGACGGCGCGAAGAACACCCTCCCCTCGTTCCGGGCCATCGCGATCATCCTGCAGCGCCGGAGGGTCTCGGGGGCCTCCTCCATTCCCTCGGGAACCTCCTCCTTCGTGTGCGCGAACCGGAACGCGACCGGCGAGCCCTGGAGACCGAGGTAGGTCTTGAGGGTCTCCGCGATCCCAGCGTAATCACAGGCAGTCTCGGCCATTCGAATTCACCGTGGGCAACAACTTGTCGCTCCCCCGGATAAACCCGCCGATCAGAGCCGCCGCAGCTTGCGGTCGACCTTCTCGAAGAAGTTGCGTCCGACGTCGACGAAGAGCGCGGGCTCGGCCGAACGCTCGACCCGGAGCAGGGCATGCTGGTCGAGCTCGAACTGGGCCTGCCCGTCGATAACGAGGTGAGCCGGCTTCGAGGACTCGAGTCCGAGCTCGACCCTGCGATCGCTCGAGATGAGGTGAGGGCGCGACGAGAGCATGTACGGCGCGAGCGGCACGAGCAGGAACCCCTCGATCCGCGGGTCGACGAGCGGCCCGCCGGCCGACATCGCATACGCGGTCGAGCCGGTCGGCGTCGAGACGAGGAGACCGTCCGCGCGGAAGTGCTCGGAGCGGACACCGTCGATCAGGACCGAGAACCTGAGCATCTTCGCGGGCCGGCTGGTCACGATCACGGCCTCGTTCAGGGCGGTGCCGATCACGGATCCGTCGACCGAGATCATGATTCGCATCCGGGGCTCGACCGTGAACCCGCCGACGAGTCCGTCGAGGAAGGCCGACGCCTCGGCCGGTTCGAGGTCGGCGAGGAACCCGACCTCGCCGTAGTTGACACCGAGGATCGGGCGCTGTCGCCCCATCTCGTGGACGGCCAGCAGGATCGTGCCGTCGCCACCGACACAGACGATCACGTCCGCGTCGGTCGAGGCGATCGGCTCGCCCGGACGACCGAGAGCAGCACCAGTGCCGGCGTCGAATACGACCACGGCCCCGCGGGTGCCGAGACGGTCGGCGAGGTCGCGCGTCAGCTCGAGGGCCGCCGGCATATCGATCCGGGAGCGGAAGAGAACCTTCATGGCTCAGCGCAGGTACTCGACCACCTTGCGGTGAAGGGGGCCGTTGGTGGCGACAAGGCAGCGACCTATCCGAACCTCGTCGGGAAACCGGAGTTCGTCGCCGTCGCGGTCGGTCACGACCCCGCCGGCCTCGGTGCAGACCAGGATCCCGGCGGCCGCGTCGGTCACGCGAAGGGTGCCGCGGAGGTCGATAAACCCGTCGAGCCGACCGGCGCCGACGTAGCAGAGCTCGAGGGCAGAAGCACCGAGCAGGCGCCAGCGCCGGATGGTCCGGCCCAGGTCCATCACGTTCGCAGGGTCGAACTTGCGGCCGTAGATCGACATCGCCGACTCCTCGAGGAATCTGGTCGGCGAGGTCGCGATCGGCTGCCCGTTCAGGCACGCGCCCCGGCCCCGTTCGGCCGTGAAGGTCTCGCGGTTCGCGAGATCCCGGACGAAGGCGCGTATGACTTCGCCCTCTTCGGCATAGGCGATCGAGAGAGCGTAAAACGGGATCCCGGCGAGTGCGTTGTACGTCCCGTCGATCGGGTCGAGGAAGACCGTGCCCGTCTCGCCGCCGATCTCGACGCGTCCGCACTCCTCGGAGATCAGGGTCCGGCAGAGGCGGTACTCGCGCAGGAACTCGACCACGGTGTCTTCGGCCACCTTGTCGAGCTTCTTCGTCTCGGACTGGTCCGCCCCGACGCCGACGAGTTCGCCTCCCTCCGCCGTGTTCACGAGCGGCAGGGCGACCTCCTCCACTGCGGCCGCGATCTGCCGACATGCCTCCGCGAACTCCATCTTCCTCCCAAAGGCGCCGCCATCCCGGGCCCGAATCGGCCCGGGCGGGCCGACAGGGGCTGCGCAGGAACTGAGCGTCGCCTCCGAGTCATTTATGTAGCCCAATCAAGATAAATTACTACTGCATTTTCGCAGACGGTGGTTGTTTTTCAATGAAGGAACAGACGGAAGTCGGCAAGCTCAAGGAGGGGCGGTACGTCGTGATCGACGACGAGCCCAGTAAGATCCTCTCGATCTCTATTTCGAAGCCGGGAAAGCACGGTGCGGCGAAGGCCCGCCTCGACGTGATGGGTATCTTCGACGGGGTCAAGCGATCGATCGTCCAGCCTGTCTCGGCCAAGACCTACGTGCCGATCGTGGAGCGGAAGTCGGCGCAGGTCCTCTCGGTCTCGGGCACGACTGCGCAGCTGATGGACATGAAGGACTTCACGAACTTCGAGATCGAGATTCCCCCCGAGAAGCAGGGTGAGGTCGAGGCGGGCAAGGAGCTCATGTACATCGAGTCCATGGGCAAGCGCAAGCTCGATTGAGAGGCTTCCCCCTTCCGTCGTTCCGGCGGAGAAAGTTCGATATGGACCGCGGCATATCTGAATGGGTATGCCCGAGGTCCAGAGTTACCGTTTCGCCGACGCACTGGCCAGTTACGACGACGCCCGATACGTGATCCTCGGCGTCCCGTTCGACAATACCACTTCGTACCGTCCCGGTGCCCGGCTCGGCCCCCGGGCGATTCGGGAGGTCACCTACAATTTTGAGCCGTACGTCCCTGCCTTCGATCTCGACATGGACCAGGTTCCGCTCCACGACCTCGGCGACCTCGAGGTGCCGGTCGTGCCCGAAGGGATGGTGGCTCAGGTCGAGGAGGCCGTGGCCGAATTCGTGCGCGACGGGAAGTTCCCGGTGTTGCTCGGCGGGGAGCACACGCTCACCGTCGGCGCGGTCCGCGCGGTCAGGCCGGAGTGGTACGTCGTCCTCGACGCGCACCTCGACCTCCGGAGCGAATACCGCGGCGCCCGGTACAACCACGGATGCACGAACCGAATCGTGTTCGAGGAGACGACGAAAAACGTCGCGATCATCGGAGCCCGTTCGGGAGATCGCGAGCAGTTCGAGTTCGCCAGGGACCTGCTCTGCGTCACCGCGGACGAGGTCCGCCGGGCCGGGATCCACGCGGTCCTCGACGATGTGACGGCCGCGATCGGAAACCGTTCGGTCTACCTCTCGATCGATGCGGACGTGATCGACTGCTGCCTGACCCCGGGCCTCGGTACGCCCGAGCCGTTTGGTCTCTCGCATTACGATGTCCGGGCCGCGGTGGAGCGGCTCGCGCCGCTCTCGGTAGGGTTCGACTACGTCGAGGTCTGCCCGGTCGATTCCGGCCAGACCGCGGCCGTCGCGGCAGAGCTGGTCCGGCTCTTCGTCGCGGCCCACTGGTCGAGTCACGGTCGGGGCCTGTGAGATATCCTTATTAGCCCGGCCCGCCCAGGAGAGCCGATCACCATGGGGTTTTACCAGATTGCCTACGAGGTCGAGGGTTTCACAGTCGGACAGCTCAAGGAGATGCTCGCCGGGCTCGAGGATACCTGCCTGCTCCTGCCGGTCTCGACAGAATCGCCGTTCTCGGACGACGTCCGGTACATCCGGGTCATGAGGGAGGGTGAGAGCGGGATCTTCGAGCCGATCGGGATCCTCGCGCCCGAGAACGACCGGATGATCACCCAGGAGGAGCTCGAGGGCGAGTTCGAGCACGATGAAGGGTGCGGCTGCGACGAGTGCCAGTAAACCGGCCTCGCTCAACCCCTTTTCTCACCGACGAAGCCATGCACACTCTGGAGCGGATCCTCGCGATGCCGTCGCGAGTTCCCCTGCCGGGGCGCAGGACACGGCCGGAGACGGCAACCCGATGGGGGGTACCTTCGCTCCATCGGGCAGCACCCATCGCCGAGCGCGGCACAGTGGCCGCGACATCGACATAGATCCCCATGCTTCCGATGTCGCCACGGCGCTACGGTCCCTCCCTTGCCGTTGGACAATGGGAACCCGACCGATTCGATCTCTTTCGCAATGCTCAAATCATGGCACGGCGTCTGATCGGTGATGACCCCCGACGACCTGGAGA
>JADGNL010000045.1 GCA_017883495.1 Methanomicrobiales archaeon
CATGGCGATCGTCGGCTGCGACACCACGGCCGAGGTCGCGGTCCTGCTCCGCGCGGCCGCGGCCGGCCCGCTCGAGCCGGGCGAGGCCGACGCGCTCGTGGAGGCCTTCCGTCCCGCGGCCCGGCGGCTCGCCTACTACCGGGGCATGCTGTGAGGGGCACGGTTCTCGAGGAGAACGCAACCCTGATCGACCGGTATCTCCGCGGCGATCCGGGGCTCGCCCTCCTCGTCGGGGATGGAGGCTAAGAGCCTCTTCGATACGGGGATTCGGCCTTGGTGTTCGCAGACGGGACCGACCGCTGCGCCCTCGCCCTGGCCGCTCCAGTCGACGGGGTCGGCGTCGGGCTCGGGCTCGAGTACGCCTAGGCCGGGTCGCGGCGCATGGGCGAGACCCCGCAGCCAATCATATTTCCGAAGCAGAACGCGAGCCGCTCGCTGATCGTCGGCGGCAGGGCTTTCTCGTCGATCGGCACCCAGCCGAACGAGCCGTAGAACCCGATCAGCGGGATTGTCGAATGGAGCCAGAGAGGACTGGAGCCGAACTCGTCGAGCACGGCCTGGACGAGCCGACGCGCGAGCCCCTCGCCCCGGTGCGCCTCAGAGACGAAGACGCCGTCGACCTCGAGGCCGTCGGGGTGGCGACGGACACGGGCGCTCCCGACGAGCGCGCCGTCGGCGAACGCGCCGATGACCCGGTCGATCGTCCGGTCCGTCTGCTGACCGCGATACTGCTCCCAGAGCCGGTCCACGAGGGGAAACTCCTCGGGTGCGAGTTCGCGGATCGTGATCTCCATGAGGGGGATCGACGGCGGGGCGAGAGATAAATCCGCCGGTCTGCCGTGACAATCTTTTTTGCGGCGCCCGCCGCAGCCCACCCAAGTCAATCGGGGCGGCTCGCTGGGCCCTGATCGCATACCTCTCACGCCGCCTCGCGTCCGAGGAGAAGCGGTACCGCGGGCTCTTCGACCACTCGGTTGCGGGGATCCTGGTGGTGGATGGCGATGGCGTGATCCGGGACGCGAACACATAGGGAACCCCACAAGTCGGGAGCGCTGCCGGCGAGCTCGCAGGAACGCCCCTTGCGGCGATCGTGGCCGATTCCCAGACCCGCCTTCCGCCGACGATACACGCCCGATACGACTGGGCCATGGGCGACATGGAGGCGGCGGTCATGCCCAAGCTGCGGCCCGCCGGCTGGTACGGGCGGGACGACCAGGAGCGCCGACGCCGACCCGCGACCTCATCAGGTTGCGGGCCCAACACCTGAGACGATGGCCGACGTCAGCTATGTCCTCCCCGACACCCTCCGCGGCGAGCCCGCCGAGCGTGAGACGTTCGCCCTTCGTTCCGGCTGCGACCTCGTCGAGGTCGCCGTCGGCGACACGCCGCCGCCCGCCCTCCCCTGGCTGCTCCGGGCCGCCTCGATCGTCGAGGACGGCCGCGACCGACCGCGCTGGCACGACCGGAGCTGGACCGCCGCGTTCGTCACGGAGGCCCTTGGGGCGGCCCGCAGTCCTGCCGCGGTCGTGATCGAGTCCGGGGACGAGTGGAGCCGGCCGGCCGATCTCCTGCGGGCGATTACAGCGATCCGCGACGGGTTCCTCGCCCGGTTCGGCGAGGCCCCGGCGGTGCTGGTCGCCAACCGGGCCGAGCAGTCCCTTCCCGACGGCGCCGCGCTCGCCGAATTCTGGGACCACCTCCTCAGCCATGCTCCCGATCTCGCCCCACATTCGGGCATCGCCCTCGACGCGCCCGAGTTCTACGCCGCGACCAGAACGCGCATGACGGCCGAGCTCGCGCTCGTCCCGCCGAGCGCGCTCCGGTACGTCCGGCTTCACACGCGGGGGCGAAAGCCCGACCTCGGCGAGCCGCTTCCCTGGCGGGCCGTCTTCGGCCTGGTCCGGCGGGCCCCCGGCACGGTCCTGATCGCGCCGGCCGTGGAGGACCCGGCCGCGCTCGAGCCGGCCATCCTCTTCTGCATGGTCTCGCTCCAGGGCCGGGCCTTCACCTGAGCCCGCCGCACGATTTCGGATCCTTTTTCCCGGCCGCCGTGCACCATCACATATGCTTCTGGACCCGCGGCAGGCCGAAGCCGTCGGGACCGACGGCATCCAGCTGATCCTGGCCGGCCCGGGTTCGGGAAAGACGCGCGTCATCACCGAGAAGATCGCCCGGCTTCTAGAGAACGGGGTCGACCCCGACGCGGTGCTCGCGCTCACCTACTCGGAGAAAGCGGCGCAGGAGATGGCCGATCGGGGCGTCGAACGGACCGGGGCCGGGGTCGCGGTCCAGACCTTCCACTCCTTCTGCCTCTCCGTCCTGCGCGACCACGTCCTCGAGTCGGGCATCGCCATGACCGCGGGCGTGATCTCGAAGGCGAACCAGCTCGTCTGGGGTCTCCGGCAGATCGACGCCTTCGGGTTCTCGACGATCGAGGTCGGCAACAACGCCGTCGCCGTGATCGACGCCGTGATCGAGGGGATCAGCGCGTTCCGAGATGAGGCGATCTCACCCGACGACCTCGCTCGGTATATCGAGGGGAGACCTCACGACGAGTCGAGCGGCCGTCTCCGCGACCTTCTCTCGGTCTACCGCGCGTACGAGCAGTACAAGCGGACCGAGCACCTCGTCGACTACCCGGACATGGTGCACGAGGCCGTTCTCCTCCTGGAGCGGCGGCCCGAGATCCGGGACGAGTACCGCGAGCGGTACTCGCACATCCTCGTCGACGAGTTCCAGGACACCAACTGGGTCCAGCTCCGGCTTCTCAAGCTCATCGCCCGCAATCACCTCTGCGTCGTCGGCGACGACGACCAGACGATCTATCGGTTCCGCGGCGCGTACCTCACGAACCTGGACGACTTCAAGCGGACCTGGCAGGGTTGCCGCGAGACCCTCCTCGACCGCAACTACCGCTCCACCTCGACCATCCTCGACCTCGCCCTCGGACTGATGCGGGCCGCGCCGAACCGGAGCGAGAAGCCGATCCGAACCGAGAACTCCGCGGGCGAGCCGGTCATCCTCGCCCGATGCGCGAACGAGGAGGCGGAGGCCGCGTTCGTCCGGGACGAGATCGCCGCCCTGCTCGGAACCGAGTTCCGGCCCCGCCGTGAGGAGGAAACGCGGCATTTCCGGTACGGCGACATCGCTGTCCTCTGCCGCAAGCGGGACCAGGGCGTGGCCCTGGCGCGCTCCCTCGCCCGGCAGGGAGTCCCCTGCACCTACCGCGGCGAGATCGACCTCTTCAGACTCTCCGAGATCCGGGATGTCATGGCCTGGCTCCGGGTCGTCGACAATCCGTGCGGCGCGGGCATCTCCCTGCACCGGCTCATGCGAGGCGCCGGCATCTCCGAGCCCGTCGTCCAGCGGGTGCATGCCGGCGCCCGGCGCTACGGGGACCGCACCCTCGGCGACGACGGAGTCTGGGCGGCCATGCTCCGCGCGAACGAGCTCGTGCCGGGCGAGGCCCCGCTCGTCGCCGAGCTCGCCGCGTCGATCGACCGGTTCATCGGGATGAAGGAGACGACGATCCTGCCGGCGCTCGTTCACGCGGTCATGCTGCACGGCGCCGGGCTGTACCGACTCGCGCTCGACCGGAACGACACCCGCTCCATCGCCGCGCTCAACACCTTCTACCGAATCGCGGCCGAGTACGATGCGATCACGTACGAGGCCGGGCTTTCCGACTTCCTCGACCACCTCCGGGTCATGGCCGGCTTCCGGATCGAGGTGGAGGCCGAGCCGGACGAGGACGCGGTCCAGGTGATGACCGTGCACAAGTCGAAGGGGACCGAGTTCCCCGCTGTCTTCGTCCTCGACCTCTCGGACCGGCACTTTCCGCTCACCTACCGGGAGAAGAAGTTCGTGGTCCCGCCCGATCTCGCCCGTGGCCTTCGCAGCGGCGACGACGAACGGGCCCTCTTTCTCCAGGAGGAACGGCGACTGCTCTACGTCGCCATGACCCGCGCCGAGGAGCGGCTCTACCTGACGCAGGTCCTGCGGCATGCCGAGAACAAGAACGATACAAAGCCGTCGCTCTTCCTCCGCGAGCTCGATGTCGACCGCAACCCGCTCGTCCGGACAGTCGAGGTCTCCGCGCCCTCCGAATCCGGGCTCGTCGCGGGAGAGGTCCGGGACCCGCTCGAGGCGCTCCGCGAGGCCGAGATCGGCCGGCTCGCCCGCGCCGCGACCGAAGCGCGGCATACGGCCGCGTTCGCGCACCTGGTCGCGCTCGAGCGCCTCCGGATCGCGGCCGGAGGGGGCGACGCGGCGGCCTTCGACCCGGCCGCGTTCCTGGCCGGCCCGTGGGGAACGACGGAGGTCGCGCTTCCGGACGCTATACCCGGGCCTGCCGAGATCCCGGAGGCGTTCGCTTTCTCCGCCTCGTCGCTCGACTGCTATGCCGACTGCCCGTTGCAGTTCAAGTTCGAGCACCTGCTCGGGATCCCCACGCCGCCGAAGACCTACATCGGCCTCGGCTCGTCGGTCCATGCGACCGTCGAGGCGCTCTCGAAGGACCGCCTCCGGGGGATCGATCGGAACCGCGACGAGGCAGCCGCCATCCTGGCGGGGTTCTGGGATCCGTCCGCGTACGCCTCGCGGCAGCACGAGGACGAGGACTGGCGGGCGGCGCTCGCCCTCCTCGACACCTACCTCGCCTGGCAGGCCGCGAACCGGAACACGGTCGTCGACGTGGAACGGCGGTTCTCGTTCTCGTACGACGACCGAATGGTGCGAGGGTCTATCGACCGGATCGAACGGCGGCCCGACGGGCGTCTCGTCGTGGTCGACTTCAAGACGGGAAGCCTCTCGTATGCGCCGACGA
>JADGNL010000046.1 GCA_017883495.1 Methanomicrobiales archaeon
CACCCTCCGGGGACAGATTTGGGTGGTCGGATGAAAGGCGGTGGGATGCTCTGCGCCTCCTGCAAAGGCAGAGGGCTCTGCGGCCTCCCGCGCTGCCCGATCACGGCCCGCTTCCTCGCGCGGACCGGGACGAGGCCGATCAGCTCGTACATGGGCGCGGCGCCCTCGGTCTTCGTGGGCTCGTACGCCTACCCGTCGGTCCAGGGGGGACCCCTCCTGCTCGGAGACTCCGACCGACCGACCGACTGGCTCGCCCGAGGCCTCTCGATCGACGACGTGGTGAACCTCCGGGCCGCGACCATTGCGGCCCGGGCCCCGGTGGACCGAGTCCGGGACGCGATGGCCGAGGTCGCGCTCTCGGCCACACCCGTCGACGTCGAGGTCGCGTTCACGCGTCCGGTCGAGGCGGATCTGCGCTTCGACGGCGTGCTGACCCCGATCGGGAGGTCGGGGCCCGTCCGGCAGCTCGACGTGCTCGACAATCCGGTCGTGCCCCGGATGGTGGAGAAGATCGCGGCCGACTCGGACCTGGCCGCGTCCGAGGGTCTGGCCGAGCTCTACTGCGCCAACGTCGACGTCTACCACCTCACCGACCTGCTCTCGGCCGGGACGCTTGGCAAGGCCCCGCGGATCGTACCGACGCGCTGGGCGATCACGGCCGTCGACGATACGCTCGGTAGGGCCCGAAAGCGGGAGCTTGCACGGTACCCGTCGATCGAGGAGGTGCTCGTCTTCGGAGCCACGCTCTACGGCAACACCATCGTCGTACTCCTCGCGCCGGGCGGGTGGCGATACGAGATGGTCGAGTGCTGGCGTGCGCACAGCCTCTGGACCCACGATCACGATGCGGTCACGGTCGACGGCGAGGGAAAGACGAAGTCGGGGTACTCGCCGATCGCGGGCGCGTACTACTCGGCCCGGCTCGCCGTGACCGACTACCTCGTCGGCGTGCGCCGCCAGGCGCGGGCCCTCGTGCTCCGATCGGTCACCGGGGAGTACTGGGCACCGCTGGGCACCTGGGTCGTGCGCGAGGCTGCGCGGCAGGCCATGAGGAACCCCCCCGAACGGTACGCGACCCTCGACGAGGCCGCCGCCTCCCTCGACCGGCACTATGGCGATGCCTCGTGGCGCGCGCAGTCCACGCTGCTTCCGCGGATGCGGAGCGAACGAACGCTCGCCGATTTCTTCTGAACGGCACGGAACTCGCTTCTGCCGAGTACGATCCTGTCTCCCGGAGTCCCAACAGCCAGTCACGATGCAGTTGCCGCCCCTGGCACCAGCGGAATGGGATTGAGCTGTCGACGGGGCTGCGGTCGAAGGGAATGGTCAAATAGACCATACAAAAAGTAAAGTATATATTACATTACTGCGAAGGAGATGTAGGGGCAGCAGGCAGATCCAGCCACCTCGGACCTGCTGTTGCCCCGACAGACCACAGCGTCTACAGAGAGGGGGTGAGTGTCCCGAGACCGGTGAACGGATGATCACGTCGCAACGATTACTCCAGTAAGGAGAGGGTTTACGTCGGGAGGTCTGGCGCCGGCTCCCCCGGTCTTCGACCTCCCGCGGTTTTTCGGTAGCATCACCAATACCAGGACACACATGAAGAGAGAATCGCCCCCAGGCGGTCAGAGATTCCGTATCCTCCTGCCGATCCTCGCGATAGCTGCCATGCTTGGCTGTTTCGCCTGTACGGCGGGCTGTACGGCCAGTTCAACCACCACATCTGCCGCAGATTCAGGCGTCGGCGCAGCTTCGACGATATCTCCCGATGGAACGCCTGCCGATACGCCTGCGTCCGGTGCGGCGACACCTGCCGAGCCGCCACGGGATCGAGTCCGGTCGAATGGCACGTACCCCGCGGGGCATACGGCGTTCAACGGCACACCGCCCGCAGACGCGCCGGCGGGAGGCAGGAACTTCACGGGGACGCGGCCGGACGGAGTGCATCCGAATGGCACGCGCCCGGCGTGGCGCAACGAATCGGCTCCGTGATGGGCTCGAAAGCATCGCCGGACGGAGATAGAGTTCGACCTTAAGTACTGGTTTACCGGGATTGCCCCGGATACACCTCGGCGGCCGGTGAGCTTTTCGACCCATCGTCACCCCGCTGACGGTGCCGGAGGGACCATGACCGAGCGGCTCCCTTTTTTATAACCCCGGGACAAATCCTCTGCAATGGCGATCGACGTCCAGGACGCGGCCCTTGGGGCCATCGTCGGACTCGCGGTCGGAGACGCCCTCGGTGCCCCCGTCGAGTTCCTGAAACCGGGCACCTTCCCGCCGATCACCGGGTATCGAGAAGGCGGGATCCTGAACCTTCCCGCCGGATGCTGGACGGAGGATACGGCCCTCGCCCTCTGTCTGACCGAGAGCCTGATCGCCTGCGGCGGCACGGATATGCTCGACCAGCTACGGCGCTACGTCCGGTACTGGCGCGAGGGGTACCAGGCGCCGACCGGAGTCTGCCTCGACATCGGGACCACCACGAGGCGCTCGCTCGAGGCTTTCCTCAGAATCGGGATGGCAGAGGCCGCTCCGATCGCA
Organism: Methanomicrobiales archaeon; assembly: GCA_017883495.1. GTDB lineage: Archaea > Halobacteriota > Methanomicrobia > Methanomicrobiales > Methanospirillaceae > UBA288. The sequence goes on from JADGNL010000046.1 coordinate 2,548, forward strand.
GGACTCACGCCCGGAAACGGATCCCTGGTGCGGGTCGCGCCGGTCCCCATCTTCTTCGCCGGGGACCCGGGCCGGACCGTCGAAGAGGCTGCGGCCATGAGCCGGACAACGCATGCCGCACCCGAGTCGATCGACGCCTGCCGGTACTTTGCCGGGCTCCTGTCGGGCGCCATCCTGGGAGTGCCGGTCTCCGACCTTTCCTCGCCCAACTACGAGCCCGTGGGCGAAATCTGGGACAGTAAGCGCCTCTGTTCGCCAATCGCAGCCGTTGCCGCGGGATCGTTCCTCACCGAAGAGCCGCCCGTTATCCGGGCAGGCGGGGGGGCGGTTCAGTGCCTCGAAGCCGCGCTCTGGGCGTTCGCGCACGGGAATTCGTTCTCCGAGGTCGTGCTCGCCGCCGTGAACCTCGGCGACGACGCGGACACGGTCGGTGCGGTGGCCGGGCAACTCGCCGGTGCCTGTTACGGCCTCTCCGGGATCCCGGCCGAATGGCAGGAGGAGCTGTATAGCCACCGTGACATCGTCCGCGCGGCCGTGAACCTCATGGCCGCCGGGACGCGGGCCGCCTTCGGCCTCGGTCCGGCGCGCCCCGATAGATCCGCAGCGCGGCGGCGTACCCGCGGAGGCAGACGGGTCATCCGGAGGGGGACCGGCGGCGATGCCCACCTTGAGACGCTTCTCCGGTTCGTCGCCGCCCTGCCCCGGGAGGGGCCGGGCGACGAGCGGTTGACCGCGCAGCTCTACGGCCTTCTCACGGACCTCCCTGTCAGGCCGCGCGCGGCCGATATGGGCTCGGGAAGCGGTGCGGCCACGCTCGCCCTCGCCCGCGCCGGGGCACGCGTCACGGCCGTGGATCTCTCTCCCCTGCTCCTCCAGCGTCTGAACGAGCGGGTCATCGGCGAGGCGCTCACGGAGCGCGTCCGGACGCTGCAGACCTCGATGGACGCTGTGCCGGAGGACGAGGGGCCGTTCGACCTGATCTGGTCCGAGGGGGCCATCTACAACGTCGGGTTCGACGCAGGCCTCCGTGCCTGGCGCCATCTGCTGGCCCCCGGAGGGTACGTTGTCGTCTCCGATCTGAGCTGGCTCGTCGACGATCCGCCACGCGAGGTCCAGACCTTCTGGAGAGCGGCCTACCCGGGCATGCGGAGCGTTGTTGCGAACGCGGCCGCGTGCGGCGCCGCCGGATATCGCTGGCTCGGTTCGATTCGCCTGCCCGACGCGTCGTGGGATGCATTCTACAGCGCCCAGCGGGAGCGGTGCCGGGAGTGGCGAACGGGTTACCCGACCCCCGATGAGGCGGCCGTCATCGCCGAGGTCGAGGAGGAGATGCGGATCCATACAGCCTACCGCGCCACGTACGGCTACGTCTTCTATCTGATGCAGTGGCCGGGGTAACCGGTTGAGGACGCAGTGCCGGGGCCGCGATCCGTCTCCATCCCCGGATCAGAACGGGTTACTCAGTCCCTGCCAGCGCCGTTCTGCGTCGCCTGCCGCCGGTACCGGGTCTCGATGCTTCCGAGCGACTCGATCTCGTCAATGCCCTTATCGTCACGAACACGGACGAAACGCGGGAAGCGGAGCGCGTACCCACTCGCGTAGTTCGGGCTCTTCTGGATCTCGGAATACCCGACCTCGAAGACGACATGGGGCTCGAACGTGACGGAGTTTCCGGACTCGGCCATGACCAGGTCTTTGAAGAGGGTGTGGAGATCGCCGAGCTGCTCGTCCGTGATACCGGTCGCGACCCGTCCGACCGAGAGGAGCTTTCCTCGGTCCTGGACGGCGAGCTGATAGGACCCGAAGTGCTTGGCCCTCCGGCCCTCGCCCCACTCCGCCCCGATCACGGCAAGGTCGAGGGTCTCCACCTCGGGCTTGATCTTGACCCATGCCCGACCCCTTGCACCGGGAGTGTACGGCGAGTCCGGGAGCTTGAGCATCACCCCCTCATGCCCGTCCCGAAGCGCCTGCTCGTAGACCGCCCGGATCTCGCCCTCGTCGCCGAGTACCTTCTGGGGAGCCAGGTGGTCGGTGAGCAGCCCTTCGAGCACGTGCCGCCGTTCCGAGAGCGGCCGGTCGAGCAGCGTCTCGCCGTCGGCGTAGAGGCAGTCGAACATGCGCGGCACCAGCGCAATCGCTTCCCGGGCCGCAGCCACTCCGTGCTTGCGCCGGAACCGGCGGAGCACCGTCTGGAACGGGAGCGGGCGGCCGTCGGCCCCGATGGCGACCACCTCGCCGTCGAGGATCACGTCGCGGTCCGTCGCGGCGCGGAGGGCCTCGACGATCTCGGGCAGGGCATGGGTCACCTCCTCGAGCCGTCGCGACCAGATCCGGCAGACCTTTCCGACCCGGTGAAACTGGATCCGCGAGCCGTCGTATTTGTACTCGACCGCGACGGGGCCGTAATCGGCGAGCTGCTCGGCGATGGTTCCCTGCTGCGCGAGCATCATCCGGACCGGCCGGAACGGGTGAATCCAGACCGATGAGAGGGCGTCCTCACCCTTCCTCGCGAGGAGCGCGACCTCCCCCAGATCGTTCAGCGCCTGCTGCGCGTGTTCGACATACTTCACGTCCATACCGAACGCCAGTGCGATCGCGTCCCGGACCGTTCCCTCGCCGATCCCGATCCGGAGCTCGGCGAGCACGAGCCTGGCGAAGTACCGCGCTTCTTGCGGGGTCATGGCCCCGAAACCCTGGCGGAGGAGTCGCATCTTCGCCTGCTGCGACTGCACGCCCGACGCCCCGGCGACCCGCACGAGGAGCGCGTGCACCTCGGCGAGCGAGAGGGCCTCGTCGAAGAATGCCGACTGCTGCCGTCGTGCGAGCAGGCGCTCGATCGCCAGTCCGGCGTCGCCGGTCTCGTTCACGAGCCGGACCACGTCCGCCTTCTTCCGACCCGCGACGTACGCGGCCGCCTCGTACAGGAGCATCGGCCCGACCCCGAGTTTCTCGGGAGACCAGTCGGGAAAGACCTTCCCCTGGACGAACCGGACGAAGACCGGAAGCTCGACCTCGTTGAGCGTCGGCAGCGCAGACGCGACCAGGTCGCGCATCTCGAGTCGGCCGGCGAGGGCCTCGAGCTGCTCGCAGAGCACAGCAAATTCGGCGAACTCCACTTAGACCACCATCGGGCCCGAGACGGTCTGCTGGAGCGCGACCGAGAGCTGTACGTCGGACGAGAAGAGACCGAAGGCCGTCTCGGCCGCGACGCGCGCCCGTTCCGGGGTGTTGTTCGTGTCCGAAAGGTGCGCGAGCATGACCGCGGCGGGGTCGCCCGAGAACGAGCGGAGCAGGTCGGCCGTCTGGTCGTTCGAGAGATGGCCGCGTCGCGAGCGGATGCGGCGCTTGAGCATGGCCGGGTACGGCCCCTCCTCGAGCATGCGCGGGCAGTGGTTTGCCTCGAGCACGAGGGCGTCGCAGGCCGCAAGACGGTCGCGTACGCCGTCGGGGACGATACCCGTGTCCGTGCAGTACCCGAGGCGCGCGCCGTCCTCGGCGATCGAGTAGCCGCAGGGCTCGCGGGCGTCGTGGGACAGGGGGAGGGACTCGATCATGAACTCGCCGACCGCAAACGGCTCGAGCGCGCGGACAGCCCTCGTGGTGATCGCCTGCTTCGAGGGCTTGCGATGGAGCAGGAACTCGGTGATCGTCCCAGAAGTGGCGTAGACCGGGATATTGAGCCTCTTCACGAACGCATCGAGCCCTCGGACGTGGTCCGTGTGCTCATGAGTTACGAGTACGGCCTCGATCGCGGCGGGGTCGGCGCCGGCCAGCGCGATCCGGGCGAGAAGGTCGCGCGCCGAGAGGCCGGCGTCGACCAGGAGGGCGCCGTGCCGGCCCTCGACCAGGACCGCGTTCCCCTTGGAGCCGGAGGAGAGAGCCGTGACCCGCATACGCAAAGGGTTGGTCACGGCACGACTTGAACTCTTAGATGGTGAGGGTGGGAGTGGAGGAGGGATTTTCCTCCGCGGCCGGCGGCGCCGGGGCATCGCTCAGCTCCTCCCCGGTCCGCACCCGGACAGTCCGGGTGATCGGCGTCACGAAGATCCTGCCGTCGCCGACCTTTCCGGTCCGCGCCCCGGTACAGATCGCCTCGATTGCGGCGTCGACCTGGGGGTCGTTGACCGCGACTTCGATTCTGCACTTGGGGAGCATATCCACGGACATGGTCTTGCCCCGGAACTGGAGCGTAATCCCCTTCTGATCGCCGCGTCCGCGAACCTCGGTGATCGTCATGCCGGCAAAACCCCGGTCCTCGAGCGCCTTCTTGACGAAGTCGGTTCGCTCGGGGCGTATGATTGCGGTTACGAGCTGCATCTCTTCACCTACAGGAGGACCCGCTCCCCGTGCTGGGCGATGTCGAGGCCGACATACTCTTCCTCTTCGCTCACCCGCAGGCCAATGGTCTTTTTCACGATCCATGCGAGCGCGAAGGTCACGACAAACGCGTAGACCACCGCCGCACCTGCGCCGAGCAGGTTGTTGACGAACTGGGTCGTCGACCCTTCGAGCAAGCCCGGGTATTTGTTGATCGCGGTGCTCGCGAATATACCTGTCGCGATCGCGCCCCAGAGGCCGCCCATGCCATGAATCGCCCACGCATCGAGCGATTCGTCGAAGCCGACCCGCAGGCGATACAGCATGCAGCCGTAGCAGAGCAAGCCCGCGACGGCGCCGATCACGAGACTCGCCGGCACGCCGACATAGCCCGCGGCCGGTGTGATCGCGACCAGCCCCGCGATCCCGCCCGAGACGAACCCGAGCGACGAGGGCTTGCCGTGAATCCAGCTCGCGGCGAGCCAGGCGAGCGCGCCAATCGCGGCCGAGGTGTTCGTGACCAGGAACGCGCTCGACGCGAGGCCGTCCGCTGCTAACGCACTGCCCGAATTGAACCCGAACCAGCCGAACCAGAGCAGGCCTGCGCCGAGGAGCGTCATCGGGATGTTGATCGGCTCGAAGTTGTGCTTGCCGTAGCCGACCCGTTTCCCGATCACGAGCGCAATCGCGAGCGCCCCGAAACCCGAGCTGATGTGGACGACCGTACCGCCCGCGAAGTCGAGCGCGCCGAGGGTCATCGCCCAGCCGCCGCCCCAGACCCAGTGCGCGAGCGGGTCGTACACGAGCGTGGTAAAGAGCAGGCCGATCACGATGAACGAGCTCAGCTTCACCCGCTCGGCCATGGCTGAGGTCAGAATCGCGAGCGTGACCGCCGCGAAGACGAGCTGCCACATCACGAAGAGGATGGGCGGATACGTTCCACTGCCGGCGTCCATCCCGATCCCGGCAAGGCCGAAGAAATTGAGCCCTCCGATGAACCCGCCGATATCAGAACCGAACGAGAGCGAGTACCCAGCCACGACCCACTGGATCGAGACGAGCGCAAACGCGATGAACGAGAGCGCGATCATCGAGATCAGGTTCTTCCGCCGGACCATCCCGCCGTAGAAGAGCCCGACCCCGGGTGTCATGAGCATGACCAGCGCTGTCGCCGCGAGGATCCATGCCGTTGCACCGGTGTCGAGTGCCATTGTTTGTCAGCCCCATCGAACGAGGGACGCCACGTAGCGCCACACTCTGGGAAGGAAGTTGCATTCTAGTACATTTAAATCTTTGTTTTGTTGATCGTCTTGTGTGGACATTCAAGGGCCTCCGGACACGGTACCGGATTACCACGCGTGTCGGCTCGGCAGTAAAGGCGGGGATAGGATGGTGCCGCTTTTCACCCGTCGACCACCGAGGATGTCGCCACGTCCCTCGTAAAAGTTGCCAGCGGGATCCCTATATTCTGCTCAGTCCTGCTCACGGTCAACCCCGCAACGCGATCTGCAGGAGGGTTCCATCTTCCAGGAATCGAAAAAAAAGAGAGCTGCCGAACCGCTGTCTACGGTTCGTCTCGACCTGCGAGGACCGGCGGCCCAAGAAACAGGGCCGCAGCCGCAACTCCGATAAGAGCAAGCGCCGCAACCGGGAGGAAGACAGCCGTATACGATCCGACAAGATCGCGAAGGCTTCCCGCGAGCAGGTTCCCGACGATCGCCCCCACGCCGTATGCCGTGAAGACGAGGCCGTAGTTCGGGCCGTAGTGCTTCGTGCCGCAGTAGGCAGCCGTGCAGGCCGGTGCGATCGCAAGCCACCCGCCGAGGCAGAGCCAGAGGGCTGCGAAGCCGACCACGTAGACGGTTGCGCCCCCGCTTCCGGAACCCGCCCAGAGCAGCAGAGCTGCAACTGCAATCAGACCCAGGTTGGCGACCGCGGTGGTCCTCGTCCCGAGCCGGTCCACGAGCGCGCCGAAGATCGGACGGCCGACGCCGTTGAAGATTGCGAAGACCCCGACGAGCGCCGCAGCCGTCGCGGCCGAAAGCAGGAAGACCTCCTGCCCGACCGGTGCCGCGATCCCGATCGCCATTAACCCGGCCAGAGTTCCGATGAAGAAGCAGAGCCAGAGACCCCAGAACTGCCGCGTCCGAACCATCTCGGACCGGGTCAGGTCGACGCAGGCCGCCGCGGTCGCGGTCGGCGTCCACCCGGCCGGTTTCCAGCCAGCGGGCGGGAACCGTAGGGGGAGGCCAAGCAGCACGATCACGGCGAGCGCCGTGACCCCGACGTAGGCCATCGTCGCGAGGGGCCCGATCGAGGCGATCAGGGCGTTCGCGAGCGGCGCGGTCAGGAGCGGTGATAGCCCGAAGCCGAGGACGGCCGTGCCGACGGCGAAGCCGCGCCGATCGGGGAACCAGCGCGCCGCGACCGCGATCGGGCAGTTGTACACAATGCCGACCCCGGCGCCGCCGATCAGACCGTAGGCGAGGGTGAGCATCGTCATCGAGGTCGCCTGCGAGCCGAGGAGCCAGCCGACCCCGACGATCACGCCGCCCGCGACGCAGAGCAGGCGCGGCCCGTAGCGGTCGAGAAGCCCTCCGACGAGCGGCATGGTGAACGCGAAGAGCGCCAGGAAGACGATGAACGGCAATAGGGACTCGGTCGCCCCGACCGCGAAGAACTTTTCGAGCGGCTTGCGGAAGACCGACCAGGCGTAGATGGAGCCAATCGCCAAGTTGATCGCGAGTCCGAGCAGGACGAAGACCCAGCGGCCCCGCTCGGGGGGCATCCCAAAGAGGGTGGGGGACGGAGCTGTCATCTCCTACTCCTCCAGGGTCGAGAGGTCGCCTGGATCGACCCCGAGTTCGCGGGCCTTCAGAACCCGCCGCATGATCTTGCCCGACCTGGTCTTGGGCAGCGTGTCCACGAACTCGATCTCGGACGGGACCGCGAACGGCCCGAGCATCATCCTGACCTGGTAGACGAGGTCGTTCTTCAGCCGCTCCGAGGGAGCCTGGCCGAGTTTCAGGATCACGAACGCCTTGATCTGGTTGCCCTTGAGGGGGTCCGGCTTCCCGATTACAGCCGCCTCGGCGACCGCGTGGTGCGAGACCAGGGCGCTCTCGACCTCCGCCGTCCCGATGTTGTGACCCGAGACGATGATCAGGTCATCGGCCCGGCCGATCACCATGATGTAGCCATCCTTGTCCTTGATTGCGAGGTCGCCGGCCAGGTAACAGCCGGGCACGGTCTCCCAGTACTGCCGGTAGCGCGCGTCGTCGCCGTACACGGTCCGGAGCATGGCCGGCCAGGGCTCGCGAATCACGAGGAGCCCGCCCGTCCCCGCGGGAACGGACTCTCCGGCTTTGTTCACGACATCGGCCACGACGCCGGGGATCGGCCGCCCGGCGAAGCCGGGGCGCATGGGCTCTCCGATCATGGTCGTGATCATCTGCATGCCGGTCTCGGTCTGCCACCAGGTGTCGACGATCGGGCAGCGCCCCTTACCGATCACGCGGTAGTACCACTCGAACGCTTCGGGGTTGAGCGGCTCGCCCACCGAGCCGAGTACGCGCAGTGACCGCAAATCGTATTTATCCGGCCACTGCTCGCCGACCTTCATGAACATCCGGATTGCGGTCGGGGCCGTGTAGAAGATCGTAACCCCCAGGTCCTCGATGATCTTCCAGAATGCGCCGGGATCCGGGTAGTCCGGAGTCCCCTCCACGAGAACGACCGTGCCGCCGACCATGAGCGGGCCATAGACGACGTAGGTGTGGCCTGTTATCCAGCCGGGGTCGGCCGTGCACCAGTAGACATCGTTGTCCTTGAAGTCGAAGACGTGGCGCGTGGTGTAGTGTGCCCCGACCATGTACCCGCCGCACGCGTGGACGATCCCCTTCGGCTTGCCCGTCGAGCCCGAGGTGTAGAGAATGAAGAACGGGTCCTCGGCGTCCATCACCTCGGGTGCACACTCGAAAGGCTGCCCCTCCATCAGCTCGTAGAAGTCCGTCTCGCGCTCGGGGTGGATGTCGACCGGGTACTCCTGCTGGCGGCGGAGGATGACGATCCGTTCGACCGAGGGAGCGTCGATGACGGCATCCTCGACGATCGTGATCAGCGGGATCCGCTTGCCCCGCCGGTACCCGATGTCGGCCGTGATCACGACCTTGGTCTCGGCATCGTTCAGCCGAGTCGTCAGCGCCTGGGCGCCGAACCCGCCGAAGACGACCGAGTGAACCGCACCGATCCGGGCGCAGGCGAGCATCGCGATCGCCTGCTCGGGCACGACGGGCATGTAGATGCAGACCCGGTCGCCCTTCTTGACGCCGAGGGAGCGGAGACCGTTCGCGAACCGGTTCACCTCGCGCCAGAGTTTGTAGTAGGTGTAGATCCGCTCCTCGCCCTCGTCGCCGCGCCAGATCAGGGCGACCTTGTTACGGCGGTGGTCGGCGACGTGCCGATCGAGGCAGTTGTGGGTGATGTTCAGCTTGGCGCCGACGAACCAGCGCGCATAGGGGTAGTCCCACTCGCGGACGGAATCCCATGGTCGGAACCACTCGAGGTGGTGGGCCTGTCGTTCCCAGAAGCCGACCGGGTCTGCCAGAAACTCGGCGTAGGCCCGCTCGTAGTCATCGGTCCATGCATTCTTCCTGTACTCCGGCGCGGGCCGGTAGTACTTGACCTCCTCGACAAGGCGGACGTCGAAGTCTTCTTCCATGGTCACTCTCACTGCTGCATTCGTCCCGCCCGTCTCACGGGGCGGGTGGTCTGCGATCGATCCCGGAGACGCTTGTTCTCCGCCGTCTCCGTACCGGAATTTTTTACCCGTCGAAGGTGCTCATCCGGTTGCTGCGGGCACATCTCATGCTATTATAATGATTAATCATGACATTTATATCTTATAAACCTTGCGAGAGGGGGGCTTTCAGCGACACTGCCGGAAACCGGGGCGGCTTTATGCCGTTCTGGCGGGCCGGGGACGGCGGCCCGGGAACAGGCCCGCGAGGAGCAGGAGCGCGACCCCGACCACGAGGAGCGCCCATCCCCACTCGTTGGCAAACGATGAGAGGATCGCACTCGAGGACGGCTCCGCCCCGGAGACGACGACGAGCTGGCTCCGGTACGCGAGAAACTCCGCGAGGACCATCAGACCGGCGACGGCGCCGGGGATGAGCAGAGCCCGACGGCGACGAAGGAGGAGGAGCGCGATCGAGCTGAGCGCCGCAACCAGGATCAGCCGACCGAGGATCGAGCCGGCCGAGAGAAGGGTGGCCGTGCCGCCGGACTGAGCGGCGATCGGTGCGAAGCAGCCCGCAGCTAGAAGGAGAGCGCCGAGGAGCCCCCAGGTCGTTGCCCGAGAGGCTTGCCGGCCGCGCCGACGCACGCGATCAGCTCCCGATCGGGATCGGGATCGGAATCGTCGTCTCTCCGATCACAGGCAGCGTGCCCCCCGAGACACCGCCCGTGTCGGGCACGGGCGGCTGCGTCGCGCTCACCTCTCCGCCGGACTGCTCCTGTTCACCGAGGCAGCCGGCGCAGAGCGCGGCGCCGAGCACGAGCCCGACGATGGCGAGCACGAAGCGGACTCTCTCCAGAGACATGGGAGCTGATCGGGGGTGGCATCGTAAAAAGGTTGCTAGTAGGGGATCCGTTCGCCGTGCTGGGAGATATCGAGTCCCACGTACTCCTCCTCCTCTGTCACGCGCAAGCCGATCAGGCGATCGACCAGCCACGCGATCAGGTAGGTCGCGACGAACGCGTAGACCATGATGGCGAGCGCACAGACCGTGTTGACCAGGAGTTGATGGGCGTTCCCCTCAAGAAGGCCGGGGTACAGGTTGACTGCGGTCGTCGCAACAATTCCGGTCACGACCGTGCCCCAGAGCCCTCCCACCCCGTGGACCGCGAAGGCGTCGAGGCTCTCATCGTACGTGCGCCGCAGGCGCCAGACCATCGCTCCGTAACAGAGCACCCCCGCGACGCCACCGATCATAACGGAGGCCGGGACCGAGACAAAGCCGGCCGCCGGAGTGATCGCGACCAGGCCGGCGACCGCGCCCGTGATCATCCCGATCGAGGCCGGACGGCCGTACAGCCAGGAGACGAGGAGCCACGCGACGGCGCCGGCAGCGGCCGCCGTGTTGGTTGTCATGAACGCGTTTGCCGCAATGCCGTTGGCAGCAAGGCCCGACCCGGCGTTGAACCCGAACCAGCCGAACCAGAGGAGGGCGCCGCCGAGGAGGGCCATCGGAATGTTGTGCGGCTCCATCGAATACTCGCCGAAGCCGACGCGCTTGCCGATCACGAGCGCAAGCGCGAGGGCCGAGAAACCCGAGCAGATCTCGACCACGGTACCGCCCGCGAAGTCGATCAGGCCGAGCTGCTGCGCCCAGCCGCCGCCCCAGACCCAGTGGGCGATCGGGTCGTACACGATCGTAGTCCAGAGGAGCGCGACCACGATGAATGCCGGGAGCCTGATCCGCTCGGCGACCGCCGAGGTGATAACGGCGAGCGTGACGGCCGCGAACGCGAGCTGGTACGCCGCAAAGAGGATCGGCGGGTACGTCCCCGTGCCGGGATCGAGACCGACACCCGCAAGCCCGATCCGCGAAAGGTCGCCGATCAGCCCCCCGATATCGGGACCGAATGCGAGCGAGTAGCCGACGAACACCCACTGCAGACTCACGAAGGCGAGCGCGACGAGCGAGAGCGCGAACATGGAGATGAAGTTCTTCTTCCGGACCATTCCGCCGTAGAAGAGGCCGACCCCGGGGGTCATCAGGATCACCAGAGCGGTCGCGACGAGCATCCACGCCGTCGTCCCCGTGTCCAGCGCCATTACCGCGCCCGCCTCCGCGATCCCGAGCATGGCCGACAACGAAGGCTGTGCTTCTGCACGGACTCGCTCCGGCCAGCGTCAGACCGTCGAACTGATACCATCAAAGAAGGAAATTGAATTCCAGAATATATAAGCGGCCCGCTGACGCCGGTCCCTCTGCACGGCACTGCGGGATCGTTCCCGAGCATGGAAACAATGACCTTAAATAGAGAGAGGAATGAATCATCGGTCGCAAAGGAGGTTGTCATTAGCCATGGATCCTGAAAAATATAAGAGCATCATCTCGGACGCAATCAACCGCGAGGTGGAGGCGTACACATTCTACCAGACCGTCTCGGACAAGGTCAAGGACGCGAACCTGAAGAAGCTCTTCGGCGAGCTCGCGGGTGAAGAGAAGGGGCACCGCGAGTACCTGCAGAAGCTGCTGAGCCGCGACATTACGTCCCTCGGGTTCTCCGCCACGAAGGACTACAAGGTCGGCGACTCGATCCCCACGCCGCCTCTGACCCCCGACATGAAGCCCGTCGACGGGCTCGTGGTCGCGATCAAGAAGGAGCTCGAGGCGATGCAGATGTACACGCAGCTTGCAAATGCATCCGGAGACGCTGAGGTCAAGAAGCTCTTCACCGACCTCGCCACGATGGAGCGCGGGCACAAGACCCGGCTCGAGGACATCTACGTGAACACGGCCTTCCCCGAGGTCTGGTAACCCTACTTCTCTTCTTTCGAGGGCAGCACGCCGAGCAGCGCGGCCAGCTCGTCGAACGAACCGACCACCCCGGACGAGGACTCGAGCATCAGGTTCGCGCACTCGCCGTCGCCGACCCGCCGGAAGTCGGTGCGCAGGGCCACCACGGGGACGCCGTGGGCGTACGCGTACCCCATCTCCCAGGCGACGCCCGAGTCCGCATCCGCGCCGTCGATCACGGCGACCACGACATCGGCCTCGTCCAGGGCCGCGACGAGTCGGTCGAAGAGGGCGCGGATCGCGGCCGGGCTGCGTGCCGCACAGTCGTCGCCCTGCTCCTGGGGGAGATAGACCCGGAGGTATCGCGATCGGAGAAAGGAGGCGAGCGCCTTGTTGAACGAACGTTCGGCCGCCGAGAAGAGCGGTGCCGCGAGGTAGATGCGGTATCGCGAAAATGCGGCAACGTCGACTATCGGAAGATCGGGAAACCGGGCCAGCCAGCATCCCGGCCCCGGGCGCCGGGTCTCGTCGAGAAAGTGCCGCGTCGCTCCGCAGCAGGGTGACGAGTCGACGCCGATCAGACAGAGCGGAGGGCCCCGCTCGGCGACGATGGCCCGGACGCCGACTTCGAGCCCGTCGAGGAGTGCGGCGAAGGCCGGAGTGTCGAGCCTTCCCGCGAGCGGCCCCGGCTGACGCGGAGAGCCGAGATGGAGCGTCTCGGGGCAGGGGAGGGGCACGACCTCGATCCCGAACTCGCGGCACCGTTCGAGCGCCCGGGCATAGATCGAGCGGTCCGCGTCCGAGGTGATCCCCTCGGCGCGGAGCGCCGGATCGAGCAGGCATGGAGCGGCGAGCACGTACATTGATGGAGGGTGGGTGCCAACCCGGTATCAGATGATCCCCCTCGTCGCCTACCGTGACAACACCTGTGCGCCGAAGAAGTGCACCGCGGTCCGGCTCGCGAAGTCGGGGCTGGTCAGGATCGTGGACCGGCCGGGGCAGGTCCCGCGCTCGAGCCTCATCCTCGACCCGACCGCAGAGCAGGCGGTGTCCCCTGCCGATGCGGCCCGGAACGGCGGCCCGATCCGGTCGATCGCGGCACTCGACTGCTCCTGGGAGGTTCTCGACGCCGGAGTCTTCGGCGCGTGGCGCCACCACCGCGCCCTCCCGTACCTCGTCGCGGCGAACCCGACGAACTACGGACGGCCGCTCCGGCTCTCCTCTGCCGAGGCGCTCGCGGCGGCCTGCTATATCCTCGGCGAGCCCGAGCAGGCCGCTGCGCTGATGGCCGCGTTCAAGTGGGGGCCGCATTTCCTCACCCTGAACTCGGAGCTCCTCGCCCGATACGCGGCCGCGAAGGACTCTGCGGAGGTCGTCGTGGTGCAGGCAGATTACCTCTAAGGGGTGCCGGCGTTATCTCCGTGACCGGCCTACGGTTCCATGATGTTTCCCGAATCCGTCGTGGCGAGTGTCCTTGCGCTCCTTGGAGTACTCCTCTTTGGGATCAGGAGCGCGTGGGATTCGCGGAAACTTCCCCGCGATCACAGTGCGGCCGAACTGCCGGCGGCCCTGCTTGCCATCGGGTACGCCGGCCTTGGTGCGTTCATGCTGGTCACCATCGGGTATCCGGTTCTCTTCATCCTCGGATGGCTCCATATCCTTACCCATTCTGTACTCCAACTCCGCTTTCCCGGCGATACGGCTGTGCAGCTCGCGGGCATGGCGATGCTCGCGGTGGGCCTCGTCCTGGTCTTCTGGTCCCTCCGTGCGATAGAACCCGGAGCGCTCACGACGACAGGGCCGTACACCTATGTCCGCCACCCGATGTACACGGGCTACGTACTTGCATTTGCCGGGCTCTTCCCGCTGACCCTCGACCTCCTCGCCCTGGGGCCCCTGCTCGCAGTCCCGCCCCAGATAGCGGTCGTGCGGTATGAGGAAGCCGTTTTAAAGGCTCGATACGGAACGGCCTATCGCGCGTACGCGGAGCGAACCGGGCGATTCTGGCCGCGCACGCGGTAGCGCGAGAGAATGAGAACTCTTTAAATAATCCCGTGCCCTGAAGTTGATAGTGTCCTCAGGAGCGTGCTCCGGCGCCGGCGGTGTCCGTACGGGTGCGCAGGCATGAGGTTCTCACGGGGGAAGGCATGACCATTAAAGTCGCCATCAACGGATACGGCACCATCGGCAAACGCGTCGCCGATGCGGTCGCAGCACAGCCCGACATGGAGATCGTCGGCGTCTCGAAGACCTCGATGAACGCCGAGGCCTACATCGCGAAGGACCGCGGGTACCCGCTTTACATCGCGGACATGACCAAGCGGCCCGACTTCGAGAACGCGGGGGTCCCCATCGCGGGCACGGTCGTCGAGATGATCAAGAAGGCCGACGTCGTGGTCGACGCGACGCCGGGCGGGGTCGGCCTGAAGAACAAGCCCATGTACGAGGAGCACAAGGTCCGCGCGATCTACCAGGGCGGCGAGAAGCACGCGACGACCGGGTTCTCGTTCAACTCCTCGGTCAACTACGCCGAGGCCAAGGACCGGCAGTTCACGCGGGTGGTCTCGTGCAACACGACCGGCCTGGTCCGGATCATCCACGAGATGGACAAGGACTTCGGCGTCGAGATGGTCAGGGCCGTGATGGTCCGGCGTGCCTCGGACCCCGGCGACATCAAGCGCGGCCCGGTCGACGCGATCGTCCTCGACCCGGTCACGCTCCCGAGCCACCACGGCCCGGACGTCCAGTCCGTGCTGCATCATATCAAGATCACGACCGCGGCGATGATCGTGCCGACCACCTTCATGCACATGCACGTGCTCCAGATGACCCTGAAGCAGCCTGCGACCCGCGAGCGCGTGCTCGAGCTGATCGAGGCCCACCCGCGCCTGGGCCTGGTCCGGAAGCCAGCCGGGATCTCGTCGACGGCCCAGCTCAGGGAGCACATGTCGGACCTGAACCGACCCCGCTCGGATATGTGGGAGAACGGGATCTTCGAGGAGTCGGTCTCGGTCGTGGAGAACGAGCTCTGGCTCTTCCAGGCCATCCACCAGGAGGCCGATGTCGTGGTCGAGAACGTGGATGCGATCCGGGCGATGTGCTCCGACGTTCCGGCCGAGGAGTCGATCCGGATGACGAACGAGGCGCTCTGCTTCGTCGCGGTCAAGTGAGACCGCCTCCGCCCGCGTTTTCCGGCAGGGCGCCGCGTCCAGCGTGAGCTCTGCGGTCCGTTGAGCGTGGCGGCGCCGTGCGGCCCCCGCACGACAAATAACGCTAAGCCCTGCCTCGCCCCAGGTACTGGCATGGATGCGTATACCCTTGCGACGCGGAACACGGTCGAGGTCGTGACCGATGAGGAGCTCCGCGGGCTCCTCCAGGCGCCGAGGAAGAGGGTCTACGCCGGGTACGAGCCCTCGGGCGAGGTCCACCTCGGGCACATGGTGACCGTGAACAAGCTCCTCGACCTCAAGCAGGCCGGCTTCGAGGTCGTCGTGCTCCTCGCGGACCTCCACGCGTTCCTGAACCGCAAGGGCACGATGGCCGAGGTTCGCGAGCTCGCCGAGTACAACCGGCGCTGCTTCGAGGGGCTCGGGCTCACGGGGGTCGAGTACGTCCTCGGGACCGAGCTCCAGCTCGACCGCGACTACATCGTCCCCGTGCTCCAGGCCTCGCAGTCGGTCACGCTCGCCCGGGCGCGGCGCTCGATGGACGAGGTCGGGCGGGCCATGGAGGCCCCGACGGTCTCGCAGATGCTCTACCCGCTCATGCAGATGGTCGACATCATGGCCCTCGGGGTCGACGCGGCCGTCGGCGGAATCGACCAGCGCAAGATCCACATGCTCGCGCGCGAGCACCTGCCCGAGCTCGGATACCGGGCGCCCGTCTGCCTCCATACGCCAATCCTGAACGGACTTGACGGCAAGAAGATGTCCTCGTCGGCCGGCAACTACATCTCGGTCGCGGACACAGAGGACGCGATCCGGAAGAAGATGCAGAAGGCTTTCTGCCCGCCCGAGGTGGCCGAGAACCCCGTGCTCCAGGTGCTGCAGTACCACGTCTTTCCGCGGCAGAGCACCCTCGAGATCCGGCGGCCGGAGCGGTTCGGCGGCGACCGGGCCTTCGACTCGTACGACGCCCTCGCGGGCGCCTTTGCGAACGGCGAGGTGCACCCGGCCGACCTCAAGAAGGCCGCGGGCGAAGCGATGGTCGAACTCCTTCGTCCGGTCCGCGAATACCTCGGGTGACGGGCATGGCGCGCGGGGATGAGGACCAGTTCGATCAGAAGCTCGAGGCGCTCGGGGTCAGGGTCAAGGACGCGAACGAGTTCAAGGTCCGCGACGACGTCTTCGACGAGGTCACCCTCCTCGCCCTGTACAAACTCGTCCACAAGAAGAAGCTCGACGCCATCGGGGGCGCGATCTCGACCGGCAAGGAGGCGAACGTGTACCTGGCCGAGGCCAAGGGGCGCGACATCGCGATCAAGATCTACCGGATCCAGACCGCGAACTTCAACACCATGAGCGCGTACCTGATCGGGGACCGGCGCTTCGCCTCGGTGAGGAAAACCAGGAAGGAGGTGATCTTCACCTGGACGCGAAAGGAGTTCGCGAACCTGAAGCGGGCCCACGACGCGGGCCTCGCCGTCCCCGAGCCGCTCGCGTTCGACCGCAACATCCTCCTGCTCGAGTTTCTCGGGAAGGACGAGCGGCCGTACCCGCGCCTGAAAGATGCAGCGCCCGAAGACCCGGCCGCGACCTACGCCTGGGTGGTCGAGTTCATCCGGCGCCTCTACCAGGAGGCGAAGCTCGTCCACGCGGACCTCAGCGAGTTTAATATACTCGTCGGCGATCAGGTATACGTCATCGACATGGGCCAGTCCGTGACCCCGGACCATCCGCAGGCGTATCGGTTCCTGATGCGCGACATCCGGAACATCAACCGCTACTTCGCGGAGCGGTGCCCGGTCCGGTCCGAGTTCGAGGTCTTTGCCGAGACGACCGGGATTCCGCTCGAGGCGGTCCTCGCGGGAGAGCGGGAGCATTAGGAGGAGCATGCAGCAGGAGTTCAAGATTGCCGGGAACCGGATCGGGGTTCTGATCGGAAAGGGCGGAGAGACCAAGCGGGGAATCGAGGAGAAGACGGCGAGCGTCCTGACCATCGACTCGGAGGAGGGACTCGTCGCCGTCGAGGGGGAGGACCCGGTGCAGGTGCTCCTGGCGGGCTCGGTCGTGCAGGCGATCGGGCGCGGCTTCTCGCCCGAGAACGCGTTTGCGCTCCTCGCGGACGAAGACCTCGTCTTCGAGCAGATCGACCTCTCGGGACTCGCAGAGAGCCCGCGCCAGCTCGACCGGATCCGGGGCCGCGTGATCGGCCGGGAGGGGAAGGCGCGCGAGCAGATCGAACACATGACCGGCACCCACCTCTCGATCCAGGGCAAGACCGTGGCCATCATCGGCCTGCCCGACCAGGTGAAGGACGCCCGGACCGCGATCGAGATGCTGCTCCGCGGCGTCCCGCACGAGTCGGTCTTCACGTTCCTCGACCGGAAACGGAAGGAGGCCAAGGCCGACATGCTCAGCTACTATTATTGATCCGCCCGAGAGACGATCTCTGGGAAGCGGTTCCACTGGAGACCAATACCTTGTTTTTTGACATCGATCGGGCGAACCGGCGCCGTCCGTTCGCCGTTCCACTCGCGGTAAAGGGGTCGGCGTGAAGCTCGCCGACCTCCCGGTCCCGGCCGCGCTGATCGAGCGGCACGCCGCGCACGGGATCACCGAGCTTTACCCGCCGCAGGCGGCCTGCATCGAGCAGGGCCTGCTCGACGGCAAGAACCTGCTCGTTGCTATCCCGACGGCCTCGGGCAAGACGCTCGTCGCCGAGCTGGCCATGCACCGGGCGATCGCGGCCGGCGGCAAGTGCCTGTACATCGTGCCCCTTCGTGCGCTCGCGGCCGAGAAGTACGCAGAGTTCGCGGCGGGCGCCCGCGTGGGAATCGCGACCGGCGACTTCGACCGGCGCGACGACTACCTCGGCCGGAACGAGATCGTGGTCGCGACCTCGGAGAAGGTCGACTCGCTCCTCCGGAACCGGACCCCCTGGCTGGCCGAAGTGACCCTGCTCGTCGTGGACGAGGTTCACCTGGTGGGCTCGCCCGACCGCGGCGCGAC